>NZ_JBHXLO010000023.1:0-158857 GCF_042721395.1 Lentzea sp. NPDC058450 | reverse complement strand
GCCTTTTCCGGCCGACCAGCGCCTCGCAAGGGCCCCGAAGTCAAGCCCCAATCTCTATCGACGCGCCAGCGGCGATGACTCGACCACGCTCGTCACTGCCCACCCAACCCACCCGCGAAGGTGACCCGACCACAAAACTCGGGCACCCCGCTGGAACAGGAACCCACCCCACACAACCCGAACAGACCACCCCAACACCCCACAACCAGCCCCACAACCCCGCCCACCCGAACCCATCGGCCCGGTATGTGACTTTCGTCCTGAAAGTTTCCGGAACAAAGTCGTGAGAGCGTTCCCATTGACGTGGACGTAACACGCCGTTGAGGATCGGCGGCATGCATTGGAGAAGCACTCTCGCCGCAGTGCTGGGGCTGACGCTCGCCGCCGGCACGACCTCGGCGGCCGTCGCGCAGGACGCGCAGCACTGGCCGCCGAAGCCGCCGAAGCAGACGGTCATCGGGCAGCCCAAGACGGAGCACGGCTGTGCCCGCATCGAGAGGTCCCTGCCTGAGCTCAAGGACTGGCCGAAGGTCGAGAGCCAGCTCGACGGCGACCGCAAGGACGAGGCGCGCATCAAGGCGATCCTCAAGGACATGACGCTGGCCGAGAAGGTCGGGCAGATGACCCAGCCGGAGATCGCCGCGATCACGGCCGAGGACGTCAAGACCTACGGGTTCGGCTCTGTCCTCAACGGTGGCGGCAGCTGGCCCGGCGCGAAGAAGAACGCCACGCCGCAGGAGTGGCTGGCGCTCGCGGACGCGTACTTCGAGGCCTCGAAGCAGTCGCGCACCAAGATCCCCGTCATCTGGGGCATCGACGCGGTGCACGGCAACAACAACGTGTTCGGCGCGACGGTCTTCCCGCACAACATCGGCCTCGGTGCCACGCAGGACCCGTGCCTGATCCGCGACATCAACGCGGCCACGGCCGAGCAGATCCGCGCGACCGGCCAGGACTGGGCGTTCTCGCCGACGCTCGCCGTCGTGCAGGACGACCGGTGGGGCCGCACGTACGAGGGCTTCTCCGAGGACCCGCGCATCACGCGCGCCTACGGCTACGAGGCTGTTCGCGGTCTGCAGGACAACGCCAAGAAGCGCATCAGCGAGGACGGCGTCATCGCCACCGCGAAGCACTTCATCGGTGACGGCGGCACGACCGGCGGCAAGGACCAGGGCGTCAACGCCTTCTCCGAGAAGGACATGATCAACCTGCACGGCCAGGGCTACTACGGTGCCCTCGCCGCGGGTGCGCAGTCGGTGATGATCTCGTTCAACAGCTGGACGAACGACGTCATCAACGAGGGCAAGGTGCACGGCTCGCAGTACGTGCAGTCCGGCATCCTCAAGGGCAAGATGGGCTTCGACGGCCTGCTCGTCGGCGACTGGAACGGCCACGGCCAGGTCACCGGCTGCACCAACGGCTCCTGCCCGCAGGCGGTGAACGCGGGTCTCGACATCTTCATGGTGCCGAACGACTGGAAGGCGTTCATCACCAACACGATCGCGTCCGTCGAAAAGGGCGAGATCCCGATGGCGCGCATCGACGACGCCGTCACCCGCATCCTGCGCGTCAAGCTGCGCGCCGGCATCTTCGAGGCCAAGAAGCCGTCGCTGCGCGAGCACGCCGGTGACGCGAAGGCGTTGCAGCACAAGGAACTGGCGCGCGAGGCCGTGCGCGAGTCCGCCGTGCTGCTGAAGAACGACAAGCGCGTGCTGCCGTTGTCCAAGCGCAGCAAGGTCCTCGTGGTCGGCAAGAGCGCCGACAACATCGGCAACCAGACCGGTGGCTGGACGCTGTCGTGGCAGGGCACCGGCAACACCAACGCCGACTTCCCGAACGCCACCAGCATCCTCAAGGGCATCCAGGACACCCTGGGCACCTCGAACGTCACGTTCTCGCAGACCGCCGACGGCGTGGACGCGAGCCAGTTCGACGCCGTCATCGCCGTCATCGGTGAGACCCCGTACGCGGAGGGCGTCGGCGACCTCGGCAAGCGCTCGTTCGAGTCCGCTCGCCTGCAGCCGCAGGACCTCGCCGTGCTGGACAAGGTCTCCGGCAAGGGCAAGCCGGTCATCACCGTCTACGTCGGTGGCCGCGCGCTCTACATGAACAAGGAGATCAACCGCTCCGACGCGTTCGTCGCGGCGTGGCTTCCCGGCACCGAGGGCGGCGGCATCGCCGACCTGCTGATCAAGGGCCGCCACAACGGGTTCAGCGGCAAGCTGTCCTACTCGTGGCCCGGCGAGGCCTGCCCGGCGCTGCCCGGTGAGGCCGCCAAGAAGCCGCTGTTCAAGCTCGGCTACGGCCTGCGCGACTGGGAGACCGGCCGCGTCGGCAAGCTCGACGAGACCAGCCCCGGCGCCCTGTGCTCCGGCGGTGGCGGCGGCACGGCCACCGAGGACCTGGAGGTCTTCAACCGCACCGACATCGCTCCCTACCAGAGCATGATCGGCTCGGCGGAGAACTGGGGCGGCACGGTCATCGGCCCCGACGGCCAGGCCTCGCACGCCGAGATCAACGTCGTGCAGTCCGACGTCAACGTCCAGCAGGACGCGCTCAAGACGACGTGGACCGGCACCGGCCCCGGCCAGGTGTACCTGCAGAGCCCGGCGCCCGCCGACCTGCGCGGGTACGGCAACGCCAACGCGGCCATCGTGTTCGACGTGATCGTGCACCAGGCCCCGGCCAACCGCACGGTCATCAGCTCGCACTGCCAGTACCCGTGCATGGCCGAGATCGATGCCACGCAGGCGTTCCGGGACCTCCCCGTCGGGCAGAAGTCGACCGTCAAGATCCCGGTCTCCTGCTTCTCCGACAAGGGGCTGGACCTGGAGCTCGTGAACACGCCGTTCCTCGTCTACACCGACGGCGCGTTCCAGGCCTCGTTCGCGAACATCCGCTGGGTGCCCAAGGCAGGCGCTGATCCAGACGCCTTGCCCTGCACGTAACCGATCGGCACGTAACGCAAGAGATGACGAGCCCCGCCGGGAATCCGGCGGGGCTCGTTCCACTCAGGACTGTTCCAAGAGGAATCGCGCGGCCTTCCGCGCCTGCCGCGCCGGCTCCGACGACACCGTGATCGCCGTGTTCGTCATCGCCCCCTCGAACAGCAGGAAGATCGAGTCCGCCACCCACTCCGGCTTGCCGAGGCCCGCGACCATCGCCGCGATCGCGCCCCGCACCCCGGACTTCTGGTGGCGCACCACCGCCGTCACGCGGTCCGACGACGCCCCCAGCTCCGCGTAGGAGTTGATGAACGCGCAGCCGCGGAAGTCCGTCGTCCCCGACGAGTCCGCCATCCAGTCGAAGATCGCGAGGAGCTGCTCCTCGGGCGTCGCCGCGCGCGCCACGTACTGCATGGTCGCCGCCGTGATGGCCTCCTCGCGGCGCCGCAGCACCTCCTCGACCAGCGCGTCCTTGCCGTCGAAGAGCTGGTAGAGCTTCTTCAGCGAGACGCCCGCCTCGGCGCGCAGCTCGTCCATGCCGACAGCATGGGCGCTCTTCGCATAAAAGAGCCGGTCAGCGGCTTCCAGGACCCGCTCACGGGCACCAGCATCACCTTGTGTGGTCGCGGTCACTTCGATTACCCCTTGCCGTGGAGAACGCTCGTTCTCTACTGTAGCAAACACACCGGAGAACGAGCGTTCTCCACAGCTGAAGGAGACGGGACATGTCGAAGATCGTGCTGGTTCACGGACTGTGGCTCACCGCGGCGAGCTGGAAGAACGTCGCCGAACGCTTCGAGGCCGCCGGCCACGAGGTGCTCACGCCGACCTGGCCCGGCTACGGCGAGGTCGCCGAGATGCGGGCCCACCCGGAGGTCGCGAACGGCCTGGGCGTCGTCGAGATCACCGACCACGTGGAGAAGTTCATCCGCGAGCACAACGCCGAGGACGCGATCATCATGGGCCACTCGTTCGGCGGCCTGATCACGCAGAAACTCCTGGACAGGGGCCTCGGCAAGGCAGGCGTCGCGATCCACTCGGCGCCCGCCAAGGGCACGCTGGGCCTGCCGTTCTCCTCGCTCAAGGCCGCGTTCCCGGTGCTGAAGAACCCGGCCAACGCCAAGCGCAACGTCGCCCTGTCAGCCGCGGAATGGCACTACGCCTTCACCAACACCCTGCCGGCCGCCGAAGCCGAGGCCCTGCGCGAGAAGTGGGCCATCACCGCCCCCGGCCGCCCGCTCTGGCAGGCCGCGACCGCCAACTTCACCACCCACAACGCGACCAAGGTCGACTACAGGAACCCGAACCGCGCGCCGCTGCTGTTCATCGCGAGCGAGGGCGACAACGTCGTGCCGGCGTCGATGAACCGCGAGAACGCCCGCCGCTACAAGACGGCCAGCCCCACGGAGATCAAGGAGTTCCCGAACCGCCCGCACTTCGTCATGGGCACCGAGGGCTGGGAAGAGGTCGCCGACTACGCCCTGAACTGGGCTGACAAGTTCTAACTGTCGAGGTCCACGGGCTCGCCCCTGATCGCGGTCACGGAACCGCCGGTCTGAGCGGCGAGCCAGACCTCGAAGTCGTCCGGGTCCTTCGTCAGAACGGTGAAGGTGACGTCATGACCGTATTCGGTGTCCGCGACGTGGTACCCGGCCGCGCGCAACGCGTTCGCCAGCTTCCCCGCCTGATCGTGGTCCACGGCCAGAAGCAGGCTCTCGTGCCGCTCCCGGCTCAAGGTCCCCAACGCGTCGATGGCCTCGGAAACAGCGCGTCCGTAAGCGCGAACCAGCCCACCGGCCCCGAGCTTGATCCCGCCGTAGTAGCGGGTCACGACGACCGCGGTGTCGACGAGATCCCGCCGCGTCAGCACCTCCAGCATCGGAACCCCAGCGGTACCAGCGGGTTCGCCGTCGTCAGACGAACGCTGGGTGTCGGAAGTCCGGAACGCCGTGCAGTTGTGCGAGGCCTGCCAATGCTCCTTGCGCACCCGTGCGAAGAACTCGGAAGCCTCCGCGTCGGTGGTGACGCGGGAGACGTGGCACAGGAACCGCGACCGCTGGATCTCGATCTCGTGCATGCCGTCCCGCTTGATCACCTTCACGGCTCGATTGTGCGCCTGCGCTCCGCCTCACCGAACAGCGCGTCCAGCTCAGCAGGCGGCACCTCTTCCAACTGCTCGTACGTGCACTCCAAAGGTGTCTTGTCCGCACGGAACCGCACCAGCCGAGCGGTGTGCCGAAAGCGCCCGCCCTGCACGTGCTCGTATCGCACCTCGGCCACCCGCGCCGGATCGAGCAGCACGACCTGGAGCTGCTTCTCGGGGTTCCACCGGCTGTTCATGCCAGGACCCTCGTACATCGCCCACGCCGCCCACGGATGGTCAGAGGGATTCAGCAACGGCGCCAGCTCCTCGACCAGCTCCCGCCGCCGCGCCGCCGTGAAGCTGCTCGCCACGCCGACGTTGTGCAGCTCGCCGTCCTGGTAGAGCCCGAGCACCAGGGACCCGACCGTCTCGCCGTCCTTGTGCCACCGGTAGCCCGCGACCACGCAGTCGGCCGTCCGTTCGTGCTTCACCTTGAACATCACGCGCTTGTCCGGCTCGTACACCCCGTCCAGCGCCTTGACCATCACGCCGTCGAACCCCGCGCCCTCGAACCGGGTGAACCAGTCCTGCGCCACGTCCGGGTCCGTCGTGGACGGTGTCAGGTAGACGCCGGGCACCTCCGTGACCGCCGACTCCAGCAGCTTCCGCCGTTCGGCCAAGGACAACCCGGTGACGTCCTCGGAGTCGAGCGCCAGCAGGTCGAACGCCACGAAGCTCGCCGGCGTCTCCACCGACAGCTTCCGCACCCGCGAGGCGGCGGGGTGCAGGCGCAGCTGCAGCGTGTCGAAGCTCAGCCCGTCCGGAGTCACCAGCACGATCTCGCCGTCCACCACGCACCGCGGCGGCAGGGCCGCCTTCAACAGCTCGACGACCTCGGGGAAGTACCTGGTCAGCGGCTTGTCGTTGCGTGAGCCGAGCTCCACCTCGTCGCCGTCGCGGAACACGACGCACCGGAAGCCGTCCCACTTGGGCTCGTACGCGAGCCCGTCCCCGCGTGGCAACGAGGGGACGGACTTCGCGAGCATCGGCTTCACCGGCGGCATCACGGGCAGGTCCACGAGTGGACCATAAGCTCAGCGCAACGACACCGCGAGCTTTTCGAGCTCCCGCACGTCCGCGTCCATGCCGTCGTCCTCGGGGATCGCCAGCGCGATCGGCCGCCGCAACGTCACCGCGCCCGAGCGGCGCGTCTCGAGCCCCGCCCGCAGCCGTTCCGACAGCGGCAGCTCCTCCGGCGTCTCCGCGACGTACGGGCTGATCCGCACCAGCCCGTCCCGGCACTCGATCACCCGCCGGTAGTAGCGCCGGTGCACGCCCCGCAACGACACCGCGTCCCGCCGCGACGGCACCCGGTGCAGGGCGTCCTCGGGGAACGACTGGTGCAGCAACGTCCACAGTGGAGCGAGCCGGTGGTAGGTCCGCAGGTGCCGCAACCACAACCGGGTCGCCGCGAACCGCATCGCGAAGATCGGGTAGATCACGCCGACCACGCAGAACAGCACGCCCGGCAACAGGAACCACACCGCGGTCGTCAGCAGCCAGCGGGGGAGCGGCTCGCCGAAGTAGCGGGACACGTTGGACGCCACGAAGATCGCGTCGGCCGGCACCAGCAGCGCCAGCCCCGTCGAGGTGATCAGCAGGCCGCGCCGCAGCCGGGGCTCGGCGCCGCGGGCGTACCGGCGCGCCCACACGAACATCGTCGCGAACCCGTAGAGCAGATAACCGTTGCCCAGCGCGTAGAAGACCGTGATCGCGAGGATCCCGGTCGGGCCGCCGCCGAGCGAGTTCGGCACGCGTGCGGCCGCCACCCGCAGGTCGTCCGGGATCGCGAGCACCGCCCACGTCATGACGGAGATGCACAGCAGCAACGGCCCGAGCTGGGCCAGCGCCTGCCGCTTGGCGCGCGCGTCGTCGAGCGCCGAGAAGATGAAGAAGCAGATCAGGCCGTACACGCCGACCTGGAGCATCGCGTGCTGGATCAGCTGGCACACCATCGGGTCGAGCCCGAGGAACCACCGCCCGTTGGCCGCCGCCCGGCCGAACGGGTAGCCGATCGCCCACCCCGCCACCAGCCCCGTGATCGACCGCAGGCGCGGGTCGAACGGGCGCCGCACCAGCAGGTACAGCACGACCGCGAGGGCCGAGAAGGCGACGATGCCCTGGGTCTCCTTGAGGTACTCCACTACAACCACCCCAGGCGGTCCGCGAGCGACTTCGACATGCGCCGCGCCGGGCCCTCGGACGCGCGCGGCGCGACCTTGTCCAGCACCGACGCCCACTCCAGGATGATCGTCGCGACCGTCTCGGCCTCGCGTTCGTGCGCGGTGTCGTAGGACGTGCGCCGCAACGCCCGCCGCACCGCGTCCGGTTCGATGTCGGGGTAGAGGCCCGCGAGCAGGTCGTCGTCCTGCTCGTCGCTCGTGTGCCCGGCCAGCAGGTGGCCGAGCTCGTGCAGGATGATGTGGTTCTGGTGCGCCTTCGACGTCTCCTGCTGGTACAGGATGTAGTCGGCCTTGGCGGTCGCGATCCACACGCCGTACGGGCCGGGCACCGGGATCGGGTGCGCGATCAGCCGGATCGGCCTGCCGCGCTGGTCACCGACCCGCCGGCACAGCTCGTGCACGTCGAGCGGCGGCTGGATGTCCAGCTCGTTCAGCAGGCGGCGGCACCGCTTGCGCAAATCTCGTTCGGCCACGAGTCATCCTTCGCCGCGCTCGGCCTGTTCCTGTCGGTAGACCACGTCGAGCAGCTCCATGACCAGGCGGCGGCGGTCCGGCGACAGTTCCCCCGCACGCATCGCCATGAGCTGCGCGTCATTGCCCGAGGCGAGTTCGTTCAGGCGCGACTGCTCGTCCTGCAACGACTTCAGCTGCTCGTCGACGCGATCGGTGACCTCGTCGTCGAAGAAGTAGCTCACGGGCACACCGAAGAAGCCTGCCAGTGCCTGCAAGTGCTTGAACGTCGGGTTGTCCTTCTTGCCCTTGCGCAGCTGCCAGATGTAGCTCTGCGAGATCGTCAGGCCGGTGTCGGCGATCGCGGCCGCGACCTGCTCGTTGCTGTACTCCTGGCCTGACCTGGCGGTATGTCTGGCGAAGAGGTGGTTGAGCTTGTCCGCCAGGGACCGTTCCTCTGCCATTGCCGCCTCCCCCGTAGCGCGCGGTGAACGTCTCCACCCATGAAAAGGGCTATCTGGGTGACGGGATTTTCACCAGTTGAAAGCCCTCCAATGGCCAACATAGACTCCCCCCGTGCCTGTCTCAACTGCGGAGGGTGTCCGCGCGGTCCGGGACGGTCACGTCAGTCCATCCGATCGCCACTTCGCGGAGGTTCCGGGACATGGCGCTTGCTGAGCGACAAGGGTCGTTCCACCAGTCGGTGATCGACGTCGTCTACAAGACCATGAACCAGCTCGCGCAGACGGACTCGCCCGACGAGGTCTTCGAACTGCGTGAGCAGCTGAGGGCTGCCCTGCCCTGGTGGCGGGGCCTGCTGCGGATGCACGAGCCGAACGAGCGGCACCGGTGCAAGTCGTGCCACGCCTGGTACGGGCGGCACCGCGCGTGGCCCTGCCCGGTGTGGCGGGACGCGGTGCAGGCGTTGCACCAGCTCAACGACATGTACGGGTTCCTCGGGGCCCCGCACCCGACCGACCCGTTGCCGGGGGAGCGGGTCGTGGTGAGCGGTTCCGGCCGCCTGGGCGACCAGAACCGCTCCCGTTCCACCTAGAACGACACCTTGTCCGTGCTGTCGGCGCGCAACACCGACTGCTGGCCGAACTGCGTCTTGTAGTCGCGCCGGATCTCCTCGATCTCGCGGTTCGCGGCGCGGTCGGAGAGCGGGTACAGCAGGATCAGGACGTAGGAGTCCTCCTTGCCGCCCTTCCACTGGCCGTGCGCCTGGATCCAGGTGAGGCCGTCGGGGAAGGCCGGGGTCACCTCCGCGTCGAGGAACGACTCGAACTGCGCCGGGGTGATGGGCGTGCCGTTCTGCAGGTTGCCGCCGAAGTACAGCTCGGTGCGCTTGTACTGCTCGCCGGGGGAGGGGGCGGCCGTGCCGGCGGCGCTCGCCGAGGTGAGGCCCAGCATGAGGGCTCCGACCATCCAGGCCACCGTTGCGCGTCGTGTCGTCATGAGCACATCCAACCGGCCGGAGCCCGGCCGGCTGAACGTGTTTCGCTCCTTGGGATCTAGCCGATCTTGAAGCTCTGCGCCGCGGACCCGTTGCAGGTCATCTGCACCAGCTGCACGCCGTCAGCGCTGCCGCCGTTCGCCGCCAGGCACTTGTTCGAGTGCCGCGCCGTCAGCGTCGAGTAGCCGTCGGACCCGGTCGTGACCCGCCACTGCTGGTTGGTCGAGCCGAAGTTGTCCCACAGGTGGATGCCGGTGTTGTCCGCGGTGGACGGGCCACTCACGTCCAGCACCTTGTTCGGGTCGTTGCGGTACTCGATCCGCGAGAACCCGTCGGTCGTCGCCACGACGCGGAAGTTCTGCGCCGTGGTGCCGTTGCACGCGTACTGCTGGATGACGGTGCCGTTGGTGAGGCCCGCCGCCGCCGCGTCGACGCACTTGCCGTTGCCGCGGTTGGTGATCGTCTTCCACTCGCCCTGCGGCGGCGGGGTGCCGCCACCGCCCAGCCAGAGCAGGCTGTCGATGAGGAAGTTGTTCTGCGTCTGGCTCGCGAACGTGGACGACAGCGGCCGGTTCGCCGCGTAGTCCATGGCGTTGTGGCCGAAGTTCGCGTAGATCATCTTGTAGTTCTTGTTCGTCCACATGATCGGGTAGTAGCCCGAGCGCCACTGCTGGTTCGGGTCGGTGCCGAGCGGGAAGCTCGACGGGTCGACGCTCGCCAGGATCTGGATGTTCGGGTTCTGCCGCAGGTCGCGGTCCCAGCTGTACCACTCGCTGACCGCCGAGGTGAACTTCTCCGGCAACCGCAGGGTCGACGGGTGGGTGCGGGTCTCGGTCTTCAGCACCGCGGTGGTCGGGCCCCACGTGTTGCTGACGAAGTTGCCCTTGGCCAGGAACGTGTTGTGGTACCACGGCCACTCGTTCGCGTTCTGGGTGAACGCGCTGACGTGGAAGCCGAAGAAGCCGCCACCCGCCTCGATGTAGCGCTGGAAGCCGCTGCGAGCGGCGGCCCCGGTGGGCGCGTCGTCGAGGAAGATCACGACCTGCGCCTGGGCCGGCGTGAGGTTGTTCAGCCGGTTCCAGTCACGGGTCGACTCGTAGGTGAAGCCGTTCTCCTGACCCGCGCGGGTCAGCCAGGGGTTCGCCTCGTTGACGAACGCGATGTGCGCCGCGTCCCAGGTGCCGTTGTAGAACGCCAGCACCTTGAAGGGTGCCGCCTGGGCCGTGCTGGATGCCGAGAGAGAAACCGGGACGAGTGTGGCGGCGAGCATTGCCAGCAACGCCAACAGTTTTCGGGCCATTCGGGTACACACCTTCGTGTAGCAGGGGTTGCGCGCCCGAAGATCATCGTAGAGAAGGTCTAGACCTTCTGGGGACCGGTACGTTCACAGAATTCTTCTGCGCCACAACATGAACCCGCCGAGCACGGCGAGCCCGCCCAGTGCGGCGACCACGGCGGCCATGCCGAACCTGGTCGCGTCGGACGGCGGTTGTTCGGCGCTCGACGCAACGGGAACGGGGCGCGGCGTGCTCTGCCTCGTGGTGGTCGGCGGCGCCGTCGAGGGCTTGGCAGACGACGCGGGTGCGGGCTTGGCCGCCGGTGGCTGGACGGGCGGCGCGGCGGCGGCCTGCGGCTGGGTCTGCACGGGTTTGGTCGCGGCGGCGATCTCGACGTCCGTGCACGAGTAGTAGGTGTCGGGTGTGTCCGTGTTCTGCCAGACCGTGTAGACGAGGTGCCTTCCCGTGCGGTTCTTCGGCAGTTCCACCTTGAACTCGTACGCGCCGTTCGCGAGCGGGGGCGAGGGCACGTTCAGGAACAGGTCGAGGTCGGCCCACCGCAGCGGCGCGTCCGGCGTGTAGCCCTCTCGGGTGACGTAGAACCGGAACGAACCCTGGTGCGGGATGGTGGCCTTGTAGGTGAAGCCGGTGTCCTTGAGCTTGGTCACAGGCCACTGCGCACTCGGGGCGTCGAGGCCGGTGTACTTGGCCAGGCCCGCGCTGCACAGGCGGCCGTCGGGGACTTTCTGCTGGTCCTGGCCGCGCACGTTCGGCAGCCGGATGTTGTCCCACTCCTTGGACGGCAGCCCCGCCGCGATGGCGTCGCGGCACGGCGGGGATGATGCTGTGGGCTGACCTGGCGAACACAGGAAAGCCCTGCTCGGCGGGTCAGTGGGCGCACCATGGGCGTGCGCGGGAACCACAGAGAGCATCATGAGCAGCGATAGCACGCCCAAAAGGCGAAACACCGGGCACCTCCCCTGTCTTTCCAGGAGTACGCGTGCCAGACCCGAGTCGTTCACGGAAGATGTACTGTCATGTCCTTCGCTGATGAGGTGTCCGCGGCCGCTGCCCGGCTCGGTGGAGTCGCGCGCACCACGCCGCTAGAGGTCAACCAGCGGTTGTCCGAGAAGACCGGCGCCCGCGTGTGGTTCAAGCGCGAGGACCTCCAGGTCGGCCGCTCCTACAAGCTGCGCGGAGCGTTCAACCTGCTCTGCCAGACCGAGTTCGCCTTCGGCGGCGCCGTCTGCGCGTCCGCCGGCAACCACGGCCAGGGCATGGCCTACGCCTGCCGCCGCCTGGGCATCGAGGGCCGCGTGCACGTCCCGCGGACCACACCCCGCCAGAAACGCGACCGCATCCACGCCCTCGGCCAGGGCATGGTGCAGCTGATCGTCGACGGCGACACCTACGACGACGCGGCCGCGCTCGCCAAGGAGTACGCCATCGCCACCGGCGCGACCCTGGTCCCGGCCTTCGACGACCGCCGCACCGTGGCGGGCCAGGGCACCGTCGGCCTGGAGATCGTCCAGCAGCTCGGCGGCGCCCCGGACGTCGTGATCGTCCCGATCGGCGGCGGAGGCCTGCTCTCCGGCGTCGGCACGTGGTTCCGCGAGCGCTTCCCGAAGACCCGGATCATCGGCGTGGAGCCGGCCGGCGCCGCCTCGATGATCGCCGCGATCCAGGCGGGCGAACCGGTGACGCTGCCCAACGTGGACTCGTTCGTGGACGGCGCCGCGGTCCGCCGCGCGGGCGACGTGACGTTCCCGATGGTCCGCGACTCCGGCGCCGAGCTGCTCACCGTCTCCGAGGGAGCGGTCTGCACCGAGATGCTGGAGCTCTACCAGATCGACGGCATCATCGCGGAACCCGCGGGCGCGCTGGCCTCCGCGGCGTTGATCGAGGAGATCTCGGTGGCGCCGGACTCCACCGTCGTCTGCCTGCTGTCCGGCGGCAACAACGACGTGTCGCGGTACGCCGAGATCGTCGAGCGGTCGATGATCCACCGGGGTCTCAAGCACTGGTTCCTGGTGGAGTTCCCGCAGGAGCCCGGCGCGCTGCGGCGGTTCCTCGACGACGTGCTCGGCAAGGACGACGACATCGTGCAGTTCGAGTACATGAAGCGGGACAACCGGGAGACCGGGGCCGCGCTGGTGTGCATCGAGCTGGGGCGGCGCGAGGACTACGACTCGCTGTGGGGGCGGATGAAGGAGTCCCCGCTCAAGATCCAGCACGTGGAGCCGGGGTCGACGGCGTTCCGGTTCCTGATCTAGGTCAGGGTCCTGATCTGACGCGCTGGCGGGCGAGGTCGGCGAGCAGGCTCGGCAGCAGTGCGTGGAACTGCCGTCGGGTCCTCGGGGAGTCGCGGAGCGGCAGGGACCAGGGTTCTGCGGTCTCGGGCTCGGAGACCAGGTGCGGCCGGCCTTGCGGCCCGGCACGCAAGGGCGTGCCGGGCACCCCGTTCGCGGAATGCCCGGCACCTAGCGAGTACTACGGCCTGGGCGGACAGACCTTCCACGCGAAGTGGTAGGTCGTCTCGATGGACCCGTCGGTCGAGTCCATCGCGATGAAGCTGGTGACCTTCTTCGGGTCCGACGTGCCCGCCATGACCCGCAGCTCCGTGTTGATGTTGAAGTTCCGCTTCTCGCCACACGGGTGGTAGACGATGGCGGCCACGTCGGTCGTGTCGGTGGCCTGCCAGTCGTCGCTGAACGGGCCCTTGTAGTTGTGCTGCTTGTACTCGGTCTGCGACATGCCCTGGAAGTAGTAGTTGGCCTTCTCCAGGGCGGTGGCGCCGCGCTCCAGGTGCGCGAAGCCGCGGTAGTCGGTGGACGCGATGCCGTAGGTGAAGCCGGACGGCACGTTGACGCGCAGGTTCAGCTGGCAGTTCTTGCGGAAGTCGGTCGGCAGGGCCTGGGGGCCGACCTGGGCCATGAACTCGCTGTAGGTGACGGTGAAGGCCTTGTTGTCCGGGCTGACGGCCACGGCGGCCGTTCCCGCCCGGCAGCCGGAGCCGTTGATCGTCACGACGTCGATGGTGATGTGGTCCGGCGGGGGAGTGTCACCGGGGGCGCCGCCGGGCGGGACGATGATCGTCGACATCGCGAGCGCGGCCGCGGCCAGTGTGTTGAGCATCGGGCACCTTTCCTGTCGGAACGTTCGGCGGCGGCGGTCGATGCCGGGAGATCAGCAGCGCTTCCAGGAGAACTGGTACTTCGTGCTGACGCTGCTGTCGGTGGAATCCATCGTCATGAAGCTGTTCGCCTTCGAAGCCGTTCCCGCGTTCACGCGCAGTTCGGTGTTGATGTTCAGGTGCCGGATCTCACCGCAGGGCGCGTAGATGATTTCCGCGACCTGCGCACGGTCGGTCGCCTGCCAGTTGTCGCTCTTCGGGCCGGTGAACGTGTGCGAGCGGCTCGCGGTCTGCGACATTCCCTGGAAGTAGTAGTTGCCCTTTTCCGTGCCCGTCGCGCCCTGCTGCAGGTGGGCGAATCCGCGGTAGTCGGCCTGGGCGATGCCGAACGTGAACCCCTGCGGATAGGACACTCTGATGTTGAGCTGGCAGTTCTTGCGGAAGTCGGTGGGGCCGGAACCCTGTCCGGCCTGCGCTAGATATTGGCTGTACGTGACCGTGAACGCCGTGCGGTCGTCCGCTGCCGCGACGGCCGCGGTGCCCGCCGGGCAGCCGGAACCGTTCACGGTGACGACGTCGATCGTCACGAAATCGGGGACGTCGGGCGCTGCGTGGGCGGCCGGCGCGGTAAGGACCGCGGACAGCGCGAGGGCAGCAGCCGCCACCTTTTTCAGCATGGCCAGCCTTTCTGGGTGACTTTTTGCGGGGTGGGGCGGCGGAATTACGACGATATCGGAAACCCTGCGTGGTGGTGGGCCGCCGATTGGGTGACTGAATTAGTCGGTGGCGGCTGAAGGAATGCACGACCAATTGCGCGACCGAAATTTTCGGCCGCGCGCGAACTATGCTCACCCACCGTGCAGAGAATTGACCTGACGATTGGCTGACGATCGCCGTTCGCTGGTCCGAACGAGTGGCGACGGATTGTGCAAACGTTCCCGGTGACACGCGGGGCTCGCCGTTGCCGTGACCTGTGCCGCCCTGGGAAGAAGCACTCCTCACCGGATGTTGATACTGATGACACAGTCCAACCCCGATGAGGAGTGCGCCTGATGGCTCCCGACCAGCTGACCGTCTACTCGACCTCGTGGTGCGGCTACTGCCGGATCCTGAAGAGCTCGCTCGACCGCGAAGGCATCGAGTACGTCGAGATCAACATCGAGGAGACGCCGGGCGCGGCCGACTTCGTGATGGAGGTGAACGGCGGCAACCGCACGGTGCCGACCGTGCACTTCCCGAACGGCGCGGCGCTGACCAACCCGTCGCTGGCGCAGGTCAAGGAACAGCTCGCGGCCTAGGCGCTGGAGCAGGCTCAGTTCTCGTACAGGGACGCGGTCGTCGACTGACCGTCGAGCGTCTCCCGGATGATGTCCGCGTGGCCCGCGTGCTGCGCGGTCTCCCGGATGAGGTGCAGCACGATCCGGCGGATCGACATCGGCTGCGGGTCCTGGTCCCAGGGCGCGGAAGGCAGCGGGACGAGCTTGTCGAGCGAGGCGGTGCGCAGGGCCTCGTCGGTCCGGCGCGCCGCCTCGTCGTACCAGCCGAGCAGTTCCCCGAGGTCCGTTCCGGTCCAGGTGTACTGGTCGAAGTCCAGCATTCCCGGTGGCGGGAGGGGCTGCTCGGTCAGGATGTGGGTCCAGCCGCGCTCACACCAGGTGAGGTGCTTGAGCAACCCACCCAGCGTGAGCTCGCTGACGGTCGTGCGCTTCTTGGCGTCCGCCTCCGACAAGTCCTTCATCGTGACGCGGAACGTCCTGCGCTGATCGTTCAGCTCGTGCAGCAGATCGGTGAGCTCCATGGTCATGCAGTGAAGCTATGACCGAACTAGGACCGCTCGAGTCCCAGTCCGGGCGACCACTAGCAGTACAGGTTGCCGCCAGGGGTCACGCCGAGGATGCCGGTGAACTGCTGGTACTTCGACACGCGGCTCTGGACCTGCGCCGGGTTGCGGCCGTCGCACTCCAGGGAACCGTTGATGCTGCGGATCGTCTGGCCGAATCCGGCGCTGTTGACCATCGCGTCGTGCGGGGTCATCGAGCCGGGGCCGCGCTGCGTCATCCAGTACCAGATCGCCGTCCGCCACGCGGTGGTGGAGTTCTGCGCCACCTGGTACGGGTTCTGCAGCAGGTTCAGGCCGAGGTAGTCGCCCGCGGCCTTGTAGTTGAAGTTCCACGACAGCTGGATCGGACCGCGGCCGTAGTAGGCGTAGGTGCCGGCCGGGCAGCCGTAGGGCTGGCTCTCGTCGCAGAGGTCGTTGTTCTTGTTGATCTCTTCGATGTAGACGAGGCCACCGGTCTCGTGCGACGCGTTCGCGAGGAACGCGGCGAACTCCTGCTTCTTCACCGTGTCACTGCCGACGGTGCCGAAGGCGGGGATCGTCTTCGTCGCGTCGATGAAGCCCTGGTAGGTGTAGAAGCTGTTGCGGCCCGGGAACATCTGGTTGAACTGGGCCTCGGTGACGAGGTTGCCGCCACCACCGCCGCCGCCACCGCCGCAGTTGTGCGGCTCCCAGAACCAGGTCGAGATGGTCGGGTCGTAGCCGGGGTTGTCATGCTCGGCGATGTAGTAGGAACCGTTGTACCGCACGATGTTGCCGGTGTAGTACTGCCGTCCCGCGACCCAGTCGGTGGCGCTGCTGCAGGTGCCGCCGCCGCCACCTCCACCACCGCCGTCACAGCTCGTCGGCTCCCAGTACCAGGTGGAGACCGTCGGGCTGTAGCCCGGGTTGTCGTGCTCTGCGACGTAGTAGTTGCCTTCGAATCTCACGATCGAACCGGTCGTGTACCACGCGCCCTGCACCCAGTCGGTGAACGTGCAGGCCTGCGCGGACACTTCCGCCTGTGAGGATGCGGTCGGTGCGATGACGGCCACGGTCGCCGCCATCACACCTGCCGCGATAGACGCCAAGATGCGTTTTTTCAGCAAGGTCACCCACTCCTGGAGTCTGCGCGCCCTAGGAATCAAGGATGTGAACAGTGCTGAGATTGGCACCGGTGGTCCAGACCAGTCAAGGGTCTAGACCTTTTTCGCCACCGGTAGTAGAGCGGACACCTCCGTGCGGTCGCCGGACGACCGAGGGAGCGCTCTCACTTCCTAGCAGTAGAGGTTGGACCCCTGCGCGACGCCGATGATGCCGGTGAACTGGCGGTACTTCGACACCCGCGACTCGACCGTGCCGGGGTTGCGGCCGTCGCACTCCAGGGAACCGTTGATGCTGCGGATCGTCTGGCCGAACCCGCGCGAGTTGAGCATCGCCGAGTGCGGGGTCATGGTGCCGGGGCCGCGCTGCGTCATCCAGTACCAGATCGCGCTCTTCCACGCCGTCGTGGCGTTGGTGGCCACCTGGTCGGGGTTCTGCAGGAGGTTCAGGCCGAGGTAGTCGCCCGCGGCCTTGTAGTTGAAGTTCCACGACAGCTGGATCGGACCGCGGCCGTAGTACTGCCTCGTGCCGGCGGGGCAGCCGTACGACTGGCTCTCGTCGCAGTAGTCGCCGCTCTGGTTGATCTCGCGGACGTACTTGAGGCCGCCGGTCTCGTGCGAGACGTTGGCGAGGAACGCCGCGAGCTCCTGCTTCTTGATCGTCTCGCTGCCCTCGTTCGCGAACTTGCCCGACCAGTTGATCGCGTTCCGCAGGCCCGAGAGCGTGTAGAAGCTGTTGCGGATGTTCGAGGGGAACATCTGGTTGAACTGCGCGTCGTTGATGATGTAGGGCGCCGCCGTCGCCGGCTGAACGAGCGTGAAGACGCCGATCAGCGCGACGAGCAGGGCGGCGGCGCGAGTCCTGAGCATGGGACCAACTCCTCGGAGTGTCAGGGCGGCCACTGCGTGTTACCGCTCTCACGGTGGCAGCCGGGACACTCCGAGCACAAGAGGTGGTCTATACCTTTTAGATACGTGAACCGGTTCGTCAGCTGCCGGAGCCGTACGGGCGGGTGATGATCTCCAGCGCGTGGCCGTCCGGGTCGTTCCAGTAGACGCCGCGGCCGCCGTCGTTGGTGTTGATCTGGCCGGGCGCGCTGTGGAACGGGTCGGCCCAGTAGTCGAGGCCGCGTTCCCGGATGCGGCCGAAGATCTCGTCGAACTCGTCCTCGGTCACGAGGAACGCGTAGTGCTGCCCGGTGATCGGGCCTTGCGCGGTCATGTAGTCGAGCGAGACGCCGTTCGCGACCTCCACGACGAGGAACGGGCCGTAGCGCACGGGGTCCGGCAGTCCGAGCAGTTCGGTCAGGAAGCGGGCCGAGTGGTTCTGGTCGCTGACGTGGACGATGGTGTGGTTGAGCTGTACGGGCATGACACCTGCTTACTCCAGGCGCCATGCCCGCGCAGCATCTTTAACCCCGGATGGAGAACACCGGCCAGGTTCCGGTGTGGTTGGTCTTGCGGGTCTCGTAGTCGATCGTGTTGGCCACCAGGTCGCTCGGCCGGTTCTCCACGAAGTTCGCGTAGAACGTCGTGTCGGCGCCGGCCGCGTACGGGATGGTCAGATCGTGTTTCGCCACAACGGATCCACCAGGCGTCCACGACTTCACCAGCAAGCGCTTGCGGTCCGCGCTGGCGTAGGAGAAGTCGACGCCGTTGCCCGTCGCGACGAGGTCCTTGAACAACGACGTCGAGGAGTCCACCGTCGTGGAAGTCCAGGTGCCACCGGCGAAACGCGCGAGCACGATCTTCGCGCTGGTGCGGGTGTGCGCGCCGTAGCCCAGCACGAGTGAGCCGTCGTTCAACGGCACCGTCACGGGGTTCTCCTCCGGCAACGCCTTGTCGGCGGGCAGATCCGTCGGACTCGTGGTCACCACTCGGGTCTTGTCGGTGTCACCCGAGTCGATCACCGTGCCGAGCGACGCGCCACCGACCGTGAAGAGGTTGCCGGACGCTGTGTCGAAGTACGCGACGTAGATGTTCTTGCCGCCGCCGTTGTGGCCCTTGGGCCCGCCGTGCAGGGACCAGGTCAGGTAGACGCGCCCACTGCGTTGCGTCACGCCGAACGCGTACACCTCGGCGTACCTGTCCGCCGTGCGGCCGGAGTCGATGATCGTGCGCGGCGCGGACCACGTCTGACCGTTGTCCGTCGACTTGATCACCTTGTACGTGCGGTACGGGTACGAGAGATCCGTGTTGTGGCTGTAGAACAGGTGGATCGTGCTGCCGGTGACGACCGGCTCCGGGTAGGTGTTCTTGTCGGTGCTGATCGTCCGCGCGGACCAGGTCCCCGTGATCGACCGGGGCGTGGGCGCGGTGTAGAGCTGCATCGACGCCGTGTGCGTGGCGCGGAAGACGGCGAGCCGGCCGTCGCCGAGTTGCGTGAGCACCGGGTAGTCGTGGTAGGCGTTGTCGTGCGTCAGGTTCAGCGTGGCGACCTTGACCGCCGCCGACCACGTGTTCGCCGCGTGGTCGAACGCCTTGACGTAGATGTCGTGCCGGGTCCCCGAGTACGTCACGAACGTCTTGTTGACCGTCGCGTCGTACACACCCGCGCCGTTGGTGCGCAGGCACCCGTAGACGCTCGTGGTGGTGACCGTGTCGAGAGCGGGCGCGGCCTGCGCCGGCTGACAAAATGCGACAAGAATCAGCAACACCGCTAAGAAAACGCGCATCGCCGACCTCCGATGGGTGTCGGGGCGGCGACGATCAGACAATACTGCCTTCCATGCGGACACTGGTTGTAGTCGGACTGTTACTGGGCTTAACAGTTCCTGCCCAGGCAGCACAGGCGCAGGAAGATCCCTCCTCGTTGGTCAACCCCTTCGTGGGGACGCAGAACTTCGGCAACACGTTCCCCGGCGCGTCGGTGCCGTTCGGGATGGTGCAGGTCAGCCCCGACACGGGAGGGCAGGGCGGGTACGACTACAAGGCGAACTCGATCTACGGGTTCTCGCAGACGCACCTGTCGGGCGTCGGCTGCGGTGTCATGGGCGAGCTGCCGGTGATGCCGACGGTCGGGTCCGTCGACAACGTTGACATCAACGCCTACAAGTCCGAGTTCAGTCATTCGGACGAAGCCGCGCAGCCCGGGTACTACCGCGTCGGGCTGTCGAGATACGGGGTGAACGCCGAGCTGACGGCGACTCAGCGGACCGGCTGGCAGCGCTACACGTTCCCGTCCAGCGGCGCGGCGAACGTCCTTTTCAACACCGGCCGGTCGAACCAGACGGTGCTGGACTCGGAGATCCACGTCGTCGGAGACCGCACGATCGAGGGCCGCGTCCGCAACGGCCGGTTCTGCGCGGGCAAGGACGAGCACACCGTCTACTTCACCGCGACCTTCGACAGGCCGTTCGCCTCCTTCGGCGCCTGGCGGGGGAGCGTTCCCACGGCCGGCGTCCGGGATGCGGCCGGAACGGGCGGGAACGGCGCCTGGGTCACGTTCGACGCGACCGCCGACCGGGACGTCGTGCTGAAGCTCGGCCTGTCGTACACCGGCATCGAGGGCGCGCGGAAGAACCTCGCGGCGGAGGCTCCTTCCTTCGACTTCGACGGAGTCGTGGCGGGCGCGAAGGACGTCTGGCGCAAGCAACTCGACGCCGTCAGGATCACCGGCGGGACGCGGGACCGCCAGGTCGCGTTCTACACCGCGCTCTACCACTCGGTGCTGCACCCGAACCTCGCCGGCGACGTCGACGGCAAGTACCTGGGCTTCGACAACAAGGTGCGCACGGCCTCGGGGTACACGCCGTACCAGAACTTCTCGTTGTGGGACACGTACCGGCCGCAGAACCAGCTGTTGCAGATCCTCGAACCCAAGGTGGCCCGGGACGTCGCGCTGTCCGTCGTGGCCAGTGGCCGGGACGGGGGATGGTTGCCGCGCTGGGCGTTGGCGTCGTCCGAGACCAACATCATGACCGGTGACCCGGTCACGCCGTTCCTCGTGGAGGCCTGGTCGAAGGGGTTGCTGAAGGGGTACGAGGAGGAGACGTACCAGCTTCTGCGCACCAACGCGACGTCGTTGCCACCGGCCGAATCGCCGTACAACGGCCGGTCCGGCGTGACCTACTACCAGGACCGCGGCTACATCCCGTCCGGCCTCGAACTCGGCAAGGACTGCGCGCACAAGGGCGGCGACAACGACTGCGTGCACCCGGCGTCCGCGACGCTGGAGTACTCGGCGGCCGACGCGTCGCTCGCGTTGATGGCCAAGGGACTCGGCAAGCGTTCGGACGCAAGGATGTTCGCCGACCGCGGCCAGTGGTACCGCAACCTGTGGGACGCCTCGATCGGCCAGTTCCGCCCGCGCACCGAGGCCGGCACCTGGCTCGCGCCGTACAACCCGGTCGACGCCGCGCACCAGTTCCACGAGGGCGGCGCCTACCAGTACCAGTGGCTCGTGCCGCAGGACCCGGACGGCCTGGTGTCGTTGATGGGCGGCCGCAAGGAGACCGAGAAGCGGCTCGACTCGTTCTTCGTCTACGACAAGCTGCTGCTGGACCCGGCCGGTACCGCGAAGCGTGACTGGATCACCGAGCCGTACGACTACTACGGCAAGCCGACCTACAACCCGAACAACGAACCTGACCTGCTCGCGCCGTACATGTACCTGTGGGCGGGCACGCCGTCGAAGACCGCGACGGTCGTGCGGGCCGCGATGACGTTGTTCACCACCGGCCCGGACGGCATGACGGGCAACGACGACCTCGGCACGATGTCGGCCTGGTACGTCTTCTCGTCGCTGGGGCTGTACCCGACGTTCAACGGCGCGGACTTCCTCGCGTTGTCCTCACCGCAGTTCGAGACCGCGACCGTCCGAATCGGACAGTACGGCTCGCAGGGCGGAACGCTGAACGTCTCAGCGCGCGGGGTGTCGGACACCAACCGGTACATCAAGAACGTGTCGTTCGGCGGCCGGGACGTCCGCAAGACCTGGCTGTCCTGGACCTCGTTGCAGCGCGGCGGAGACCTCAAGCACGAGGTGTCGTCGAAGCCGTCGTCGTGGGGCACCGGCCGGTCGGACGCGCCGCCGTCGCTCAACGACGGCAACCCGGACTCGCGCCGGGCGCTCTCGGCTTCGTTGCGCAGCACCGAGATCGTGCTGCCGACCTCGGAGACCGCGCAGTCGCTGACCGTGCAGCTCGACGTGCTGGCGCAGTCGCCCGCCGCCACCACCGTGCGGCCTGAGGTCACGGCACCTGCGGGGTGGAAGGTGAGCGGCGCCAAGCCGTTCGTGATCGTGTCGCGGCACCAGCCGACGCAGAAGACGGTGCCGCTGACGTTCACCGTGCCCGCCGGGGTGGCACCCGGCAGTTATGACGTCGCGGTGAAGGTCGGTGACGTGGCGTTGAAGGCCGTCGTCGAGGTCAAACCGGCGGCCCTGTGCGCGTTCTCGACGTGTTCGGTGGACGTGACGCCGGAGCTCAACCACGACGGCACGGCCACGGTCGCGGACTCGGCGGCGGGCAACTTCGACGGCGGCGGCTGGAGCTACGACGCCGCCCTGATGCCCGCGGCGGGACCCGTGACCTGGGGCGGCATCACCTACCAGGCGCCGGACCCGACCGGCACGGCGCCGAACTTCGTGGAGGCACGCGGCCAGGGCATGTTGCTGCCCACCGGCCAGTTCTCGTGGCTGCACGTCGTGGGCTCGTCGCACAACGGACCGGTGTCCGCCGCGTTCACCGTCTGGTACACCGACGGCACCTCCGCCGAGGTGGCCGCCACCGTGCCCGACTGGGCGGGCGGCGGTCCCACGGTGCTGGAGATGCCGCACCGGATCAAGGCAGGGCAGGGCGTTGACGGGCCGCCGGTCCGGCTGTTCGGTCAGTCGCTGCGGCTGGACCCCGCGAAGACGGTCCGCTCGGTGACGCTGCCGGACGACCCGAGGGTCGAGCTGTACGCGCTGACGCTCGCCTGATCCGCGCTGGTCGGGGTGCCCGCAGGAACCGTTCCGCGGGCACCTCGACCACCCGGTACAGCAGCCAGGCCGCGACCATCGAGACCGCGAACATGCCGAGCGCCGCGGCCAGCGGGAACGCGTGCACGTCCAGGAACTTCTCGGCGACCCGGATGACGATCTGGTGGACCATGTAGAACGCGAACGACACGGTCCCGAGCCACACCATCGCCCTGGACCGCCACGGCGAGCGCTTGCCGGTCAGGTCGGCGACGGCCGCCGCCGGGATCAGCAGGGCCAGCGGGATCACCGTGCCCGCGACGTACGGGAACGACGCCGGCAGGTACCACGACCCGACGTACGCGACCACGAACAGCGCGCTCGCGGGCCACAGCCCCAGCCCGACCCACTTGCCCTGCTGCACGACCCGCGCCATCGCGATGCCGAGCACGAACTCCAGCATGCGCACGGGCGGGAACACGAACACGAACCAGTATTCGAGCGGGCCTGGCATTGACAGTGCGATCAACGGAACTGTCAAAATCGCGATCACAACGGCGGTTGCAACAATCCACGGTTTGCGCATCTGCCACTTGATCAGCAGCGGGAAAGCGAGATAGAACGCCATCTCGCACGACAACGACCACGCCGGTGTGTTCAGGCTGAAGTAGACGGACTCTTCCGGAAACCACGCCTGGATCAGTGAGAAGTTCACGATCGCGGTTCCCGGAGTGACGGCGTCTACTAATAGAACTAGTAGCCAGGTCGCGATGTGGTTCGGATAGATCTTCGCAGCTCGGCGCCGCCAGGACGTGCGTGCGGTGGTGTCCGGTTTCGCGGACCAGGTGAGCACGAAACCGGACAGGATGAAGAAGAAGCTCACCCCGGTGGCGCCTTGACGGAACGGCACGTCGAGATACGGCCACAGGCCCGCCGAGTTGATGTGGAATCCGAACACGATGAACGCCGCGATGAATCGCATGCCGGTCAGCGAAGGCAATCGCCCCAGTTTCGCTTCCGCCCCATGATTCTGCACGCCGGTGGATTCGTGCTGTTCAAGTCCATTGTTACAAAATTCGTTGTGTACATGGAATAAGCTGCATTCCATGCAACGGCTCAAGAGCGGCGAGCGGTCCCGGGTCTGGGTGGACGGGGACCGGATCATCAAGCAGGTGGTCGGCGACCCGGCGGCGTTCGACCGGGAGATCACGGCGTTGCGGCTCGCCGAGCACACCGGGGTGGTGCCGAAGATCCTCGGGGTCGACCACGAACAGCGGACCGTGGTGCTCGAACGGCTGCGCTCCGACCCGTTCGGCGAGGACTGGGTGATCGCCTACGCCCGCGGTCTCGCCCGCCTGCACCAGGCCACCGGTCCCGAGCACGCCGGGCTGCTGCCGCGCCAGCAGGTGCCGGATCCGACGCCGTTCCTGCGGTTCGTGCGGGCCATGGACGTCGAGATCGGCGGCGCGGAGCACGAGCTGGTGTTCGAGGACACCGGCAAGTTCGACCTCGTGCACGGCGATCCCTGCCCCGGCAACGACATGTACTCGCCGGACGGCGCGAAGTTCGTCGACTTCGAGGGCGCGGCGCTCGGCGACGGCCTCGCCGAGGTCGTCTACCTCCGCATCGGCTTCCCGACCTGCGCGACGGTCTCCGAGACGCCCTGGGAACTCCGCGAGGCTGCGGAGGCGGCGTACTTCGAGGAACGCGGGTTCACCGCACCGCTCGAAGACGCCTGCGTGCGGTGGTTCGTGAACGGCGACGCGCTGGTGCAGCGGGCGGAGCGCGACGGCACCGACCACCTCGCCAGGGCCGTGGACGAGGACTGGTTCTGGTACAGCACCACGGCGCGCGGCCGGCTGATGTTCCGCGCGGCGATCGTGGCGACGTTCACCGAGACCCACCCGGAGACGAGCGCGCTGGCCCGGCGGTTGCTGGAGCGGATGAACCAGGTCTGGGAGCCGCAGGCGATCGACACCCGTCGCACCCACATCTCATGACCAGGCGGAGAGCTTCAGTCCCGAGGTGAACGACCGCTCCACGCCCGACACGGGGTCCGGGAAGGACAACGTGCGGGCGAGGAGCTGGAGCGGCGACGAGAAGTCGTCGAGCGGACGTTCGTGCAGCACCGGGTAGAAGTCGTCGTTGACGATCGGCAGCCCGAGCCCGGACATGTGCAGCCGCAGCTGGTGCGTGCGTCCGGTCACCGGCCTCAACCGGTAGCGCCCCAACGATCCCCGATGCTCCATGAGGGACACGTGGGTCTCGGCGTTGGGTTCGCCGTCGACCTCGAACGCGGTGATGATCCCGCGCTCCTTGATGATCCGCGACCGCACGACCCGCGGCAGTTCCAGCGCCGGGTCGTACGGCGCGATCGCCTCGTACTCCTTGGACACCAGGCGGTCCCGGAACATCGTCTGGTACTTGCCGCGCAGCTCGCGGCGCACCACGAACAGCACCAGGCCGGCCGTGACGCGGTCCAGCCGGTGCGCGGGAGAGAGGTCCGGCAACCCCAGCGATTCGCGGAGCTTCACCAGCGCCGTCTGCATGATGTGCTGGCCGCGCGGGATCGTCGCGAGGAAGTGCGGCTTGTCGGCCACCACGATGTCGTCGTCCTGGTACACCACGCCGACCTCGAACGGCACCGGCACCTCGACCGGCAGGTCGCGGTGGAACCAGATGTAGGAGTCCGGCACGAACGGCGTGTCGAGGCCCAACGGCCCGGCGACGCCCCAGATCCGTTCCTCCACGAGCATCTCGTCGATGCGTGCGGCGGCCACGCGCGGAAGGCGTTCCACGAGGTGGTCGCGCAACGACAGCCACGGGCCCTCGGAGGGCAGCTTCAGCCGTGCCGCGTCCAGACCCGCGCGCTGGGGGAGAGGGGAGGAGGGTTTGCGTCTCATCGCACCCGCCAGTCTAAAGGTTCAGAAAATCCGAACGATATCGCTCGGAAACGTTCGCTGTACTGAACGGAGCGCGGACCTGAGACTGGGCGCATGTCGGTCTTCCTCGTCCTCGGCTCGGTCATCTCACTGCAGTTCGGCGCGGCGTTCGCGAACCAGCTCTTCGGCCAGATCGGCGCGCCCGGCGCCACGGCGCTGAGGCTCGGCATCGCGGCGCTGATGCTCGCCGTGGTCGTGCGACCGAAGTTCCGCCAGGAGACCCTGGTGCTCGGGATGACCATGGCCGGCATGAACGGCACGTTCTACCTCGCGCTCGACCGCATCCCGCTCGGTGTCGCGGTGACGATCGAGTTCCTCGGGCCGCTCGGGCTCGCGGCGGTGCTCAGCAGGCGGCCCCGCGACTTCGTGTGGGTCGGGCTGGCGCTCGCGGGCGTCGTCGTCCTGGGCGTGCGCGAGTACACGGGCGCGAAGCTCGACCTCATCGGCGTGGTGCTGGCGTTGATCGCGGCCGCGTTCTGGGCCTGCTACGTGCTGGCGGGGCGCAAGCTCGCGACGGCCGGGCTCGGCACCGGCGGGCTGGCCGGGGCGAGCCTGATCGCGGCGGCGCTGACGTTGCCGTACGGGCTGTCGACGGCGGGCGCCGCGTTGTTCGAGCCGAAGATGCTGCTGCTCGGCACGCTGGTGGCGTTGCTGGCGTCGGCGATCCCGTACACGCTGGAGATCCGGGCGCTGAAGACGTTGCAGGCCAGCACGTTCGGCGTGGTGCTGGCGCTGGAACCGGCCGCGGCGGCGCTCGCCGGGGCGTTGCTGCTCGGCCAGCACCTGAGCGTGATCTCGTTGTGCGGCATCGCGCTGGTGATCACGGCGGGGGTCGGAGCGGCGCTACGGAAAGCGCCAGCGTCTCCCGGAAAGCCCGCACGGCAGGATGCTGACCTAGTCCTGCCCGTGCCGCAGTGAACAGCAGGCGGGACTGCGGGACCGGCAGTTCGTGCAGGTCGACGGTGATCTCGCGGTCGTACCAGACCAGGTCGGGGAGCAACGCGACCGCGAGACCCCGTTCCACGAACCGCAGCTTCACCAGCACGTCGGTCGAAGAGAACCGCACGTCCGGCTCGAACCCGTTGTGGCGGCACCAGTTCACGTTGAAGATCCGCTGCGGGAAGCCGTCGGTCTCCATGATCCACGGGTAGGACCCGATCTCGTCGACCGGCAGTCCACGCGGGACGGCCAGCCGGATCGGGTCCCGGGTCAGTTCCCGGTACTCGAGGCCGGGGAACCGCGCCTCCGGCTGGTCCGGCCACTCCTCCACGAAGACGAGGTCGAAGTCCCTGGCGTTCAAGGCGGAGAGCGCTTCCGCGGGGTCGAGCACCTGGAACTCGATGCGCAGCGAGGGATGCTCGTCTCTCATGCGCGCCAGCGTCGCCGGGATCAGCGCGAGCGCCGCCGTCTGGAACGTCGCCACCCGCAACGTGCCGGTGATCTCGTGCAGCGACGCGGCCACCTCCGACTCCGCCTGGTCGAGCCGGGCGAGCACCTCCTCGGTGTGCCGCACCAGAATTTCGGCCTGAGGCGTGAGCTTCACCCGCCTGCCGACCGGCTCCAGCAACGGGACGCCGACCTCCGTCTCCAGCAGCGAGAGCTGCTGCGAGACCGACGACGGGCTGTAGTTCAGCGCCTGCGCGACCGCCGCGAGCGTCCCCCTTTGGGAAAGTTCGCGCAGAAGTCGCAGACGGTGGAGGTCGAACATTCGATCAGTATCCGCTAGTCTCCCGTCACCGCCCCCTGAGAAAACGTGCTGTCCTCAGCACGTCTTGAGGAGGTATCGGTATGTCCAAACGACTCCGCACCGTCGCGGGGATCGCTCTGGCGGCCGGTCTTTTCGCGTCGGTCTCCCCGGCGCACGCTCAGGTCGAGACGGGTCCCTGGACCAGCTACTCGCCGTCGTTCACCGTTCAGGAACGCGGCTGCGGCAACGTCAACAACCTGACGTTCCAGCTCACCTGCTCCACCGCGAGCGGTGACCAGCGTGCCGAGCGGCGTTACGCCACTTACACCGGCGGCACGCGCCAGTTCGAAGGGAGCTTCCGGATCACGAGTCTCGGCGGCACCCGCATCAGTCTCAAGCAGACGTTCCGGGAAGCTCCCAGCGCGGGACCGTTCTGGATGCTCGCCGTGGAACGCGGCGGCCGGCTCTACGCCGTGCACGGGGGCGACACCATCGCCACCGGCGCGACCGTGGGGGCGACCGTGCGCGTGAACACCGTGCACAACACGGCCACGGAACACCGCACGTACATCAACGGATCGCGTGCGCACACCTACGCAAGCAGCGGTACGAGCTTCTACGACAAGTTCGGCGCGTACCGGACGTCCAGCGGCCAGGGACCTGCCACGGTCGTCTGGAGCAACGTGCGGTTCTGGCGCAAGTGATCAAGCGGCTCATGGTGGTGCCCCTGCTGTTCCTGGCTGCCTGTGGCCAGGAACAGCAGGACCCCGTGCTGACGTCCGAGCTGACCTCGCCGGTGGACGTGACGCTGCACTGGCGTCCGGAGGCGGGGGCGGCCGGGCAGGTCGTCGAGTACGCGAACGTGCGGGACGGCGAGTACACGATCCTGGAGTTCGCCGGACCGGCGAAGAACACCTACCAGCACCCCGACCTGATCCCGGAGACCGCGTTCTACTACCGGATCCGGCCGTTCACCGGGCCGGCGTCGTCCACTGTGGACGTCGCGCTGCCGCCGGGGGACGAGGTGCCGGAGATCGAGGGGCCGGACTGGACCGCGCCGGTGAAGGCAGGGGGCGGGAAGGCGCCGGTGTCCTCACCCGAGGCGGCGGCGGTGGACCTGAAGGCGGAGGTGAAACACGCCAACGGGATCCTGTTCACCTGGCAGGACCGGGCGGGGGACGAGGACGGGTACCTGATCGAGGTCAAACCGGCGGGCGCGGCCGACTACCGCGTCGCGGTGCAGCTCGACCCGGACACGACCTCGTACGGGGTGATCACACTTCCAGACGAGAAAACCGCGACCTATCGGGTGCGGGCGTTCCGCTTCGGGGCTTCGTCGAACCTGACGGAGCAGAGGACGGGGAAGGTCTGAGCGCCTGTCTGGCGCTCCACGCGCTTGCGGCGAGCAGTACCGCCGCAAGCGCGTAGGGCCAGGCCGTGGTCTCGGTGAGCGCCAGCGCGACGTTGATCGCGGCCAGCAGCCCGAACACGCTGGTGAGCAGCCACCAGGTCAGTTGATCAACGCGTGCGTCAGCGGTCATGCGGGTGGGCTACCCGTTCTCGACCGCCTTCACACCTTCTTCTTCCTCTTTTTCTTCTTTTTTCTCGCCGCGGCGGCGCATGAACCCGAATCCGGGGATGCCGAGGATCGCCTGGCGCATGTCGCTGGTGACCTCGAGCAGCTGGTGGACCTCGGGGCCGACCTTGTCGAGGGTGGCGAGGATCGGGAGGATGTCGCTGGTCAGGTGCTCGGTGAGGACCGGCAGCTCGTCCACGAGCTTGATCGCGGCCTCGACCTCGTGCGGGGAGAGCTCGTCGACGAACCGCTGCGCGAGCGGCTGGGCCTTCTTGGCGAGCGGCTCGTAGATGCCGATCAGCTCGTCGGCCGTGTGCGCGGTCTGGCCGGCCGTCACGACGACCTGCGCGGCCCGTTCGGAGACGTCGGCGGCGCTCGCGGTGATCGCGCGGACCTCGTCCACGGCCTTCTCGGCGTCGGCGACCACGTTGGCCGTGCGCTCGACCAGCGCGTCGGCCTTCACGACGATGCCGTCGACGGCGTCGATCGTGCTGCTGACCTTGCGCACGAGCTGTTCGACCTCGCCGATCAGGTCCAGCACGCGGCTCGGGACGGCCGCGACGGCCGCGGTCGTGTCGAGTGCTGTGCTGAGCGCCTGCTTGGCAAGTCCCATGCCGGGGATTTCCATGCGTCCACTCTGCCTTAAGCGTTGGTCGGTTTGGGGGAACGCCATTCGGTTTTCAAAAGTGTCAGACCCCGTCATTACCGTTCTTGATGTCGGCCAACCAGCTGACCGGGCGAACCGGGAACCAACGTCCGTCCGAAGTTGTCTGAGTCGAGGGTTAGCATGCCCGGCGGCGAGGGAGGGCGCTTTATGTCGTGGTGGCACCGGATCAGACGCATCATCTCCGGTGGAGGGCGGGAGTCGGCGAGTTTCGTCGCGGCGCTGCTGGGGGTGCTGGTGCTCGCGGGCGCCGCGCTCGGTCAGGGCATCTCCCGGACGTCGGTCGCGGTGTCGGACGGGCTCACCTGGCTGGGCGACGATCAGCGCGGCGAGGTCGTGCAGATCAACCCCGTGTCGGGGCGCCCGCAGACCCGGTTGCAGGTCAGCGGTCCCGACTCGCAGCTGGAGATCGCCCAGGAGGACGGCCGGCTGATCGTGCTGAACCGGCGCACCGGCGAGATCACCGTCATCGACCTGGCCACGCTGCTCGCCTCCGGCCGCCGTCAGGCGCCGCCCGGTGCGTCGAGCAAGGTGCTGGTGGCCAACGGCATGGTGTTCGTCGTCGACCGCGCCGCCGGCACCGTGCACACCGCCGACCCGCTGACGCTGGCCGACGTCGGGCAGCTGTGGCAGGCCGGGCAGCCGCTCGCGGACGCCGTCGTGGACGAGCGCGGCGTGCTGTGGCTCGTCGACCACGGCGGCACGCTGCGGTCGCTCGACTGGTCGGACGGGGACGAGAAGTTCCAGGAGCGGTCGCAACGGCAGGTCACCGGTGCCGGGCCGCGCACCGTGCTGGTGCCGCACGACCAGGGCGTCACGCTGATCGGGCTCGACGGCGGTGTCGTGGTGCGCGACGGCACGGGCGAGGACGTCGACTCGATGACGGACCGCTCCGACGCCGAGGTGATCGCCGCCCAGACCTCGCCGCTCGACCTGGTGCCCGCCTCGGTGCCCTCTTCTTCGGTCGTCGTTCTCGTCGTCGGGCGTGAGGTCTTACGCGTCGACGTCGGTGCGATGGGATGCCCGAACCCCGGTCGTCCCGCGGTGTTCCGCGACAAGGTCTACGTGCCCTGCAAGGGATCCGGCAAGGTCATCGTGCTCGACCGGGGCGGCAGCCGCGGTGGTGACGACGTGCGGACGTCCGGCGGGGCCGACCCCGAGCTCGTGTTCGACGACGGCCGGTTGTTCGTGAACGTGCCCGGTTCCTCGACGGGTGTGCTGGTGGACCCGGACGGCGCGACGCGGTCGATGATGATCCGCAATCCCGAGGTGCCGGTGAAGGACCCGGACCGCTCGCCGCCGCCGTCCGTGCCGCCGCCCCCGCCGCCGAACCCGAACGAACCGCAGAAGCCGCCGCGCAACCCCGGTTCGAACAACGGACCGCCGGACACGGGGACGTCCTCGACGCCTCCTTCGGTGCCGTCGACCCCGCCTTCGGTCGGCAGCGCGGCGCCCGGCGCGCCCGCCGGGGTGACCGTGCGGGAGAAGTCCCGCAACGCCTCGGCCCTGGTCGTGACGGTGAGCTGGAGCGCGCCGCAGTCGGCCGAGCCGATCGTCGGCTACACCGTGGCCGGGTCCGGGTCGTTCAGCGGCGGGTCGGTGTCGGCGCAGACGGCCGCGACGTCCGCTGATCTCTCGGTGCCCTGCACGGGCACGACGTTCTGCTCCGGTGGGCGCCTGGACGTGACGGTGCGCGCCTCGACGGCGTCGACGGCGGGTGCCGCGGGCATGGGCGCGTTCACCGTGGCGCCGCCGAACAACCCGCCTCCCAACAACCCTCCGCCGGTGACGACCACGACGACGCCCCCGCCGCCCCCTCCGCCTCCGCCGGTGACGACCACCACGACGCCTCCGCCACCCCCGCCGCCGCCTTCGCTGCCGTCGGCCGGTGCCGGGGTGATCACGGGGATCACCGGTGGACCGCGGATCCCGACGCGCACGGTCAACATGGCGCCGCCCGCGGACTGGGCGAACCACAACGGCCGGTGCGAGGTCGTGAACACCACGTGGGAGTACGCGGTGGGCATCCCGTGCAACGCGACGACCGCGCGGATCACGTTGGAGGAAGGGCCGAACCGCATCGTCGTGCGCGCCTACGCGGCCACCGGTGGCGGTCAGGTCGAGTCGGCGGCCAAGAACGCGAACTACATCCTGGACGAGTGCCAGGGCAAGCCGGGCTGCATCCCGAGGATGGCTCCGGCCGGGGCCGGGACCGCGCCGATGGGCGTGGGCGGCCTGGGGCTGCTGGCATGTGCGTTCCTGCTGCGCGTCGGCACTCGCCGGGGAGATGAGGACAAGTGATCGACACCGGTGAGGTCTCCGCCTTCCGCGACCTGCACACGCGGCTGGGTGACGCGGTCGAGGGCGCGGTGCGCGGCAAGCGCGACGTGGTCGACCTGGTGCTGGTGGCCATGTTCGCGGGCGGCCACGTGCTGCTCGAGGACGTGCCGGGCACGGGCAAGACGACGCTGGCGCGGGCCGTCGCGGGAGCGTTGGGCGGGGTGTCGCGGCGCGTGCAGTTCACGCCGGACCTGCTGCCGTCGGACGTGACGGGCACGTCGGTCTACGACCCGCAGACGGGCCAGATCCGGTTCCGGCCGGGTCCGGTGTTCGCGAACATCGTGCTGGCGGACGAGATCAACCGCGCGGCGGCGAAGACGCAGTCGGCGTTGCTGGAGGTCATGGAGGAGCGCACGGTCACGATCGACGGCATCGGGCACGCGGTGCCCGACCCGTTCCTCGTGGTGGCGACCCAGAACCCGATCGACCTCGACGGCACCTACCGCCTGCCCGAGGCGCAGCTGGACAGGTTCATGCTGCGCACCTCGATCGGCTACCCGTCGGTCGAGGACGAGCTGGACGTGCTGCGGCCGGGCAGCGGCGCGGGCCGGATCGCCGACGTGCGCACGGTGTCGTCGCCGCGCGAGGTCAGCTCGTTCAGCGCGCGGCTGTCGCTGCTGCACGTGGCCGACCCGATCCTGCACTACATCTCCGCCCTGGGCACGGGCACGCGTGCCGACGAGCGGCTGCGGCTGGGCACCTCGACCCGGGGCCTGCGGACGCTGGTGCGGTGCGCGCAGGTGTACGCGGCGTCGAAGGGCAGGCACTTCGTGGTGCCGCAGGACGTCCAGGACATCGCCGACTCCGTGCTGGCGCACCGCCTGGTGCTCACGCGCGAGAGCGTGCTGTCGGGCGTGACGACGTCGGAGGTGCTGGCGGACGTGCTCTCGCGCGTGCCGGTGCCCAAGCCCGCCGCCCAATGAGACTCACCCTGCGCGGCACCGGAACGGCGGTGCTGGGCCTGCTCATGCTCGGCATCGGCCTGTGGTGGCGCTACGCGGGCATGGCGGCGTTCGGCCTGGCGCTGACCGCACTGGTCATCGCGTCGATCGTCTCCGTGCTCGTGGCCTCACCGCTGACGGTGACGCGCACGGTCCGCCCGCGCACCGTGTCGCGCCTGGCCCGCTGCACCGGCCGCCTCGAACTCGCGTCCTCGGGCCGCTGGCCGGTGGCCCTGGACGCGGTCGACCAGGTGGCGGGTACCGCCACCGACGTCGACGTGCCGCTGCTGAAGCCGGGAGTGGTCGAAGCGGTCGACTACACGATCCCGACCGCACGCCGGGGCGTGTTCGACGTGGGCCCGCTGACGTTGCGCCGCAAGGGGCTGGCCGGTCTGGCCCAGGCCCGGACGGTGCTGGGCGAGGTGGTCCAGGTGCGGGTGGTGCCGCGCGTGCTGCCCGTGCGCGGGTTGCCGTCCGGTGCCCGCCGAGGCCAGGTGGGCGCCGACGAACGCGTGGAGCGCGGCGGCACGGACCTGGTGGGCCTGCGCGAGTACGTGCCGGGCGACGACCTGCGCCGCCTGCACTGGGCGACGTCCGCGCGCACCGGCACGCTGATGATCCGCGAGGACGCCGACCCGGCCCGCCCGCACCTGGCGGTGCTGCTGGACGACAGCGAGGCGTCCTATGAGGACCCGCAGCGCTTCGAGGAGGCCGTGGAGGTGGCGGCGTCGCTCGTGACCTCTGCTCTGGAGCAGGGACATCCGGTGCGGCTGCTGACGTCGTCGGGCAGCGCGGACCTGGAGGAGCAGCAGGACTCGGCGCCGATCCTGTCGGCGCTGGCGGACCTCGAACTGCAGGACGTCGACGGCAGGCCGACGGTGCCGGTGCGAGACCTGGACGTGGTGGCGGTGATCAGCGGGAAGACCGTGCCGGCCCTCGTGCTGGAGGCGGGACGGGCGGCGTTCGGGACCGTGCTGGTGGTGGACGAGAAGAAGCCGGTGAGCGCGGCCGGGTCCGTGCTGGTGATCAGCGGGGCCAGGGCCGAGGACCTGGTGGACTCCTGGAACGCGGTGGTGTCGCGATGACCGGGGTGCTGAAGTTCGTCTGGGTCGCCGCACTTCTCCTCGTCGGCTCCCTCCAGCTGGCCCAGGCCTGGGACGGCGCGTTCGTCTACTTCGGACTCGCCGCCTTCTCCGGTTTCCTGGCCCTGCTGCTGAAGAAGTTCGTTCCGGCGGGCCTCGCGGCACTGGCCGTCATGGTCGTGGCGATGGCAGGCGGGTTCCTGATGGCCAAGGACGCGTCCCCCGACCGCGACCCCACGTGGGTGCTGCTCGACACCGTGCCGCGCCTGCTCACGGCGGCCCGGCCCGCTCCCGCCACACCGGAGCTTCTCGTCCCAGGTCTGCTGCTGATCATCGGCATCTCGACCGGCGCGGTGTTGTCGGTGACCAAGCGCGGCACGGCGTTGTTCGTGCCCGCGCTGGGAGCGGCGACGTTGTACGTGGCGGCCGCGTTGCTGACCACCGGGCGTGCGGACAGCTACGGGCTGGTGGCGTTGACGTTGGTCGTCGTGCTGGCGCTGGGCTGGCTGATCATCGACCGGCGCGGGCCCGTGGTGCCGCCCGCCGTGCTGGCGACGGTGCTGGCGGCGTTGACCTTGCTCGCGTTCGTGTTGCCCACCAACGGGTTCGAGCCGCGCAAGCTGGTGACGCCGCCGGTGACCGACCTCGCCATCTCGAACCCCTTGCCGCAGCTGGCCTCCTGGGCGGCACAGGGGGACACCGAGTTGTTCCGGATGCGCGGGCCCGAGGTGCCGGTGAGGCTGGTGACGCTGAGCCGGTACTCCGGGGCCTCGTGGGAGGCCGCGTCGACGTACGGGCCGCTCGGCGTGGTGGACGCGCCGGATCTGCCCACCGGCGGGAAGTTCCAGGACGCGAGTGTGGACCTGCAGATCACCGGGTTGCAGGGGGAGTGGCTGCCGGGCATCGGGAAGCCGCAGGCGGTGTCGCTGAGCAACGCGATGGTGGATCCGGACACCGGGTCGCTCGTGGTCGCGGACGGGCTGAGGACCGGGTTGAGCTACACGGTCCGGGGTGTGCTGGAGACGCCGGGGGACAACGATCTCGCCGAGGCGCAGGTGCCGGTGGACGCCACGAAGTACACGGCGTTGCCGCGGTTGCCGTTCACGCTGGCGGACTACGCGCGGCAGGCCACGCAGAACGCGCGCACGCCGTACGAGAAGGCAGTGGCGCTGGAGCAGGTCGTGCGGCTCAACCGCAGGCCGGACGCCGAGGCTCCGGTCGGGTCGTCCTACGCGCGGCTGGAGACGTTCCTGTTCGGCGAGGCCGGTGAGTCCGGTGCCAACGCCGGGACGGCCGAGCAGTTCGCGTCGGCGTACGCGGTGCTCGCGCGGGCCGTCGGGCTGCCGACGCGGGTGGTGGTCGGGTTCCAGCCGGTGCCCGAGCAGAACGGCGAGAGGATCGTGCGCGCCGCGGACGCCACCGCGTGGCCGGAGGTGTACTTCAGCGGGTGGGGCTGGGTGGCGTTCGATCCCGTGTCCGGCAACGGAAGCGGGCCGAGCGCCGCGTCGAAGCGCGAGGTGCTGAACCGGCTCGCGTCCACCACCGCGAAGCCCACGCCCACCTCGCTCGCCTCGGTGCCGCCGCTGGTGCAGCCGACCGCCGTGCAGGGTGACGCCGTGGCGGCGCCGGAAACGCCGAAGTCGTTCCCGTTCTGGGTGTTCACGCCGGTCGTCCTGCTCGTCGCCCTGTACGCGGCGCGCACGTCACGCCGGCTGCGGCTGCGCGCGGCCGGGCCGGTGGGGGCGTGGAACGAGGTGCTCGACGCGTTGCAGCTCGCCGGGTTGCGGCCGAAACCCAGCCGCACCGTCCCGGACGTCGGGCGCGAGTGGGGCGAGGCGGGCGCACGGCTCGCAACAGTGGTCGACCAGGCCGCGTTCGCACCACAGCCCGCGAACGACGAGACCAGCTGGCGGCTCGCCCGGACCGTGAAGAAAGCGGTGCGGCGCAAGGCTTCCTGGTGGCGCAGGCTCGTGTGGTCAGTGGACCCGAGACCGTTGTTCCGGCGCTAGAAGGCCGACCCGGCTAGCGCACGACCTGCGCCGGAATGCAGTTCCTGCCGGTGACCTTGAGCAACGCCTCGCACAACGCCGGCGCGGTGTCCGAGGGGAACGGGCCGATCCAGATGAACTGGGTGAAGCGCGTGTCCTCGGGCACGATCACCGGGCACACGTCGTCACGTCTGCTCAGCTGCGCGGTCTGCCCGCGCAGCTCGGGGTTCGCGTTCTCCCGGTACCGCACCCACAACGTCTCGTAGTCGAGCAGCACGCGGACGTCCGACTCCCGCATCGCGCCCTCCAGCGAGTGCAGGACCAGAACGGACGAACCGGGATCGCACGGCATGTCCGTGTATTCGAGCTGATCGGGCACAACGGGTGACGACGGTGTGGCACCGGTGTTCTCGGAGGACTCCGGCCGGAGGTTGCCACCGATCAGCACACCGATCCCGATGCCGACGACGAGCGGAACCGCCACCAGCAGAACGAGTGTGCGGCGCTTTCGTCCACGAGCGAACATCGGTGGGCCGGCATAACGAGCGCTTTGCACCGGGGGACCGTACGCCAGTTCGTGCGCCCGCAACAACATCGGGGCCACAACGTTCAGTTCTTGTTGGCACAGACCTTTGCGGAGCTGCCGCGCTCACCGCTGTAGCCGAACGCCGCGATCTGGAAACACCGCCGGTCACCGCCGCCGTCCTCGATGACGTACTTCGTGCCGCCACCGGTCACTCGCGCGAGAGCGTTCCCCTGCGTGCTGGTCACGTCGATCACCACGAAGTCGGCCTGGCCGTCGCTGGGATCGCTCCACTCCAGCTCGATCGCCTTGCCCTGGTACTCGGCGCGCTTGAGCACCGGCACGAACCGGGGATCGGTGTTCGGCGACGGTCCCGCGTCGGCGGAGTCCGACGTCGGCACCGGGACAGTCGTGGTCACGGGGACTTGCGCCTGCCGGTCGTCACCGCGGTTGAGGAAGATGCCCGCGGCGAGCCCGCCCGTCACGGCGATCACGGCCAGCAACGCCAGCACTGCACCGCGTTTGCTCTTGCGGACCGGACCTGTCATCGGTTCGACAGGCAGGTCCACGGGAGGCGGCGGCATTTCGGGCAGCAGCACGTTCGGCAGTTGCGGTACCTGGCGCGGCTGCGGCGGAGGCGGCGGCGCGAGGTCGTGCTGCCGGTAGGTCAGGTCCTCCAGCTGTCCGCGCCACGAGTCGTCGCGCTCCACGACGGGTTCCGGCTCGCGTTCCGGTTCGGGCCGGAAGCCGCGCGGACCGAACCCGGGCGCCTCCGTCGGGCCTTCGGGGTAGAAGTCCGGGCGCTCGCCCAGCATCGCCGTCGCTTCGGGGTCCACAGAGGACAGCGCGGTGCCGGCGCTGGCCGCCATCAGCGCGTCCCGCAGCTCCAGCGCCGACCCGTAGCGTTCGGCGCGGTCCTTGCGCAGACAGCGGGTGATCACGGCGCCCAGCCACGCCGGCACGTCGAACCGGGTCAGCGGACGGGGTTCGCCGCTGCTCACCCGGCCCACGTACGACAGCAGCGTGTCCTCGTCCGGGTTGTCCGAGGCGAACGGCGGCTTGCCCTCCAGCAACGTGAACAGCGTCGAGCCGAGCGACCACAGGTCGTCCGCGAACGACGGGGTGGCGCCCTCGATCATCTGCGGCGCCGCGTGCCGGTAGCTGACCATCTGCAGTGACGCGGAATGCCCCGCGTCCGCCCCGCGCGCGATGCCGAAATCGGCCAGCACGTAGGAAGTCGGGAGGACCAGGACGTTCTGTGGCTTCACGTCCCGGTGCAGGATGCCCTGACCGTGCGCGAACGCCAGCGCGTCCGCCACCGCGATGCCCGCCGCCACCACGTCGGCGACCGGCAACGGCCCCATGGCGCGCAGCCGGTCGTGCAGCGACCCGCGCTCGTAGAACTCCATGACGATGCACGGGCGCCCGTCCGGCAGCGTGCCGGTGTCGAGCACCGTGACGATGTGCGGGTGCTGGCGGCCCAGCTCGACGGTGATGGCGAGCTCGCGGCGGAACCGCGCCACCGTGGCCGGGTCCGTCACCTGGAGGACCTTGACCGCGACGTCACGGCCGAGGCCGTCCTGCCGCGCCCGGTAGATCGTGCCCTCGCCGCCCTGCGCGATCACGCGGAAGGCGCTGAAGCCGGGCAACGCGATCTCGGGCGCCGCCGCGGCACCCGGTGCGGGGGCCCAGGCCATCAGATCGTCTTCCACCAGCGGATCCTAACCCGGAGTGATGGGGTCTCCGCCCGACGTTCGGCAGGATCGCCGCGAAGGTTCAGTCCGTGCGCACCTTCACCTGGAACCCCAGCGCCTGCAACATTCCGGTGAGCATCACGCGCGTGTTGTCCGCGGCCCGCTTGCGCAGCTCGGACTTGTCCGCCGCCTCGGCGAGCTTCTGCTCGGCGGCGACGTAGAACCGTTGCAGGTCAGGAGGTCCGGCCAGCGCCTGGAAGTCGTCGATGAGGCCGCGTTCCTGGCTGTAGACGTACGAACGGTCGTTGTGCAGGTTCGGTTTGTCCAGCTGCGGCTCCGGCAGCCGCAGTTCCACGGTCTTGCCGTCGGGCGAGACGACCAGCCCGTCGTCGGCGAGCGTCCCGAAGTCGACGTACGCGTTGACCGACCCGGCCGCGACGAACAACGTGCGTTGGCCCGCGAGCGCCGCCGGCACCCACTTCACGTCGTCCTCGATGTCCAGCACGACCTGGAACTCGCCCGCCGCCGCGTGGTACTGGCTCAGGTCCCGGACGGACTTGAGCATCGCCGGCTGGCTGCGATCGATGGATTCGTTGCCGAAAGGAGTCATTGGACCGAAGGCGAAGACCGCCGCGCCGAGGAGAATCACCACGGCTGCGACCAGAACTCCACGCGTCACCCAGCGCCTGTACACCTCGGTGGTGTACCCGTGAGGTGATGCGCACACACGGTCCGTATGGGCTAATCGACCCGAGCGGAATCAGTTCCGCCTCCACGTGGTTGGCTTGGACGAGACGAAAGCGATTGATCCAGGAGGCGTGCGGTGGACCCGGAGAACCTGTACGAGGTGGACTCGGAGGTGCCGGACCTGACGGGTGCGGTGCTGCTGCACCACTTCGAGGGCTTCATGGACGCCGGCGCCGCGGGCCGCCTGCTGACCGAGCACCTGCTGGAGACGCTGGAGAGCCGGGTCGTTGCCCGGTTCGACGTGGACGGCCTGATCGACTACCGCTCGCGCCGCCCGTTGATGACATACGCGACCGACCACTGGGAGGACTACGCCGCCCCCGAACTGGTCGTGCACCTGCTCTGGGACAGCGCCGGGCACCCGTTCCTGCTGCTCACCGGCCCCGAGCCGGACCGCAGCTGGGAGGCTTTCGTCGAGGCCGTGAAGTCGCTGATCGACCGCTGGGGCGTGCGTCTGACCGTGGGCTACCACGGCATCCCGATGGGCGTGCCGCACACACGGCCGTTGAACGTCATCGGTCACGCCACGCGCCCTGAGCTCGTGTCGGAGTACCAGCCGTTCTTCAACCGCGTCCAGGTCCCCGGCAACGTCTCCGGCCTGCTGGAGTTCCGCCTCGGCCAGGCGGGCCACGACGCGATGGGCTTCGCCGCGCAGGTGCCGCACTACCTCGCGCAGTCGCAGTACCCGACCGCCGCCGTGACGCTGCTCGACGCCGTGGCGCGGGCCAGCGGCCTGGCCCTGCCGATCGGCTCGCTGATCGACGCGGCGCAGGCCGCCGACGCCGAGATCCACCGGCAGGTGGCGGAGTCGGAGGAGGTCGCGCAGGTCGTGGAAGCGCTCGAGCGGCAGTACGACGCCTTCATCCAGACTGTGGGGAACACCGACCTCCCCAGCGCGGACGAACTGGGGGCCGAGTTCGAACGGTTCCTCGCCGAGCAGCAGCGTCCGCCGGACCACCTGTAGGAGCTTCCGCCATGGCCACCTGGGACGACGTGCGCAGGATCGCCACCTCCATGCCCGACGTGACGGAGCGTTTGCGGGAGGGCGTCGTCGACTGGCGGGTCAAGGAGAAGCTCTTCGTCTGGGAACGGCCGCTGCGCAAGACCGACCTGACCGCTTTGGGTACTTCGGCGCCGTCCGGGCCGATCCTGGCCGCGCGCGTGCCAGACCTGGGCGCCAAGGAGGCGCTGCTGGCCTCGGACCACTCGGTCTACTTCACGACGCCGCACTTCAACGGGTACCCGGCGATCCTGGTGCGGCTGGAGCACATCGAGGTGGGGGAGTTGGAAGAGCTGATCGTGGAGGCCTGGCACGCGCGGGCGCGGCGGCGGTAGTGGAGTTCTTCTGCCACCACCGGGACCGGCCGGGCTCGATGCCGTTGCGGCAGCGGCTGCTCGAAGCGCACTGGACGTACATGGACGGGTTCGAGCTCGTAGCGCGCGGCCCGACGTTCGCCGACGGCGTGCTCACCGGCAGCGTGCACGTCGTCGAGGTGTCGGACGCGGCCGCCGCGCGGGCGTTCGCGTTCGAGGAGCCGGTCTACCAGGCCGGTGGGTATCGGGACGTGCTGGTGCGGCGGTGGCGCAACGTCCTCGGGCGCACGATGTGGGACTCGCCCGGTGGCGGCGGGCACCTGGTGATCGGGTTCGGTGCCGGCGAGGCCGTCGACCTCGTGCCCCCACGGCCGGAGGGGCTCGTCGCGTACGGGGCGTTGCTGTCGGACGACGGCAGCGCGTGGCTGGGGACGGCGGCGCTGGTGCGGTCGGCCGACCCGGCGTCGGTGCTGAGCGTGGACCGGTACGACGCCGTCGAGGTGCATGAGTGGGAGCCCGGCGGGCGCCGCTAGAGCTCCGCGGTGGTGATCACCCTGCCGTAGCGCGGGTAGAGGGTGCCGACGAGGAACTCGTGGGTGGCCGGGTCCGGGTCCGCGCAGGCGTCGGACAGGACGGTGATCGCGTAGTCGCGGTCCATCGCCTCCCGTGCCGTGCTGAGGACGACGCCGCTCGTGCTGATGCCCGCGAGCACCAGCGAGGTGACGCCACGGTTCGTGAGGTGCTCGTCGAGGTCGGTGGTGGTGAACGAGCCGATGCGCGTCTTGCGCACCACGATGTCGTCCGGTTGCGGGGTGAGCTTCTCGTGGAACTGGGTGGAGTCGGCGTCGGCGTGCATCGAGGCGCGCACCACGGATCCGGCCATGCGGGCCATCACGCTGGTGGAGGGGATGGCGTCGAACTCGTCGTCGGTGAACCCGACGCGCACCCAGCCGACGTGGCCGCCGTCCGCGCGGACCTTCTCGATGGCGCTGGAGACGGTGCCCAGCAACGCTTCCGCGCCCGGGATGCGGCCGACGAGGCCGTTCTGGAAGTCCATGACGAGCAGTGCGGTGGTCATCGAACACCTTTCAGGGACCGGTCGAGAACGTTGACGAGCAGGAACAGGACGCTGGCGACGACCAGGAGTGCCGCCAGCTCGTGCAGGCCGCCGGTGTCGGCGCTCTCGCCGAACACGAGGCCCTGCACGGTGGCCGAGACGATGGCGCCGACGTAGCCGAACGTGCGCAGCAAGCCCGCTGCCGCGCCCACGTTCGCGGGATCTGCCTGGCGGTACACGGAGTTCTGCAGCGCGAGGCCGTTGAGGCCCTGCGGGACGCCGGTGATCACCACGACCAGCAGCAGCATCCACAGTGGACTCGACGGGCCGAGGGCGAACAGCAGGACGCACGCGGCGATCTGGGCGAACGACGACACGAGCAGTTTGCCGCGCACGGCGACACTCCGGCCGGTGAGCGCCGAGACGAGGATGCCCACGCCGAACATCGGCAGCATCACGAGCCCCGCCTGGCCCGCCGTGAGACCGCGACTCGCCTCCAGCCACTGGGTGAGGCCGTAGACGAAGCTGTACGACACGAGGTACGCGAGCAGCGCGCGGCCGTAGGTGATGAGCAACGGCCGGTTCAGGCCACTGGTGTCCAGCAACGGTTTCCGCTCGGCGACCGCGGGACGGGTGCGCGGGAAGTAGCGCCAGCCGAGCAGGAAAGCCGCCAGTGCCAGCGGGACGTTGATCGCGAGGGTGCTGCGCCAGCCGCCGAAGTCGACCAGCAGGCCGCCCAGCGGCGGACCGATCACGGCCACCGTCTGGGTGGCGATGGCGAGGATCGTCAGGACGCCGCCGGGGCTGTCCTCGCCGGTGCGGTCGGCCTCGTCGCGCAGCAGGCGCATCGCGGCGGGATAACCGGCGCACGTGCCGAGGCCCAGGAGCACGCGCGCGACGATCAGCACGGTCAGGTTGGGGGCGATGGTGCCGAGGACGCCCGCGAGGCCGACCAGGGCGGTGGCGGGCAGGAACAGCCGGCGCGGGCCGTAGGTGTCGATCAGGCGGCCCGCCACGGGCTGGCCGATGGCGGTGGCCACGTACAACGAGGTGATCAGCCAGGCGGTCGCCGAGGGTGGTTCGCCGAGCGACGCGCCGATCGGCACCAGCGCGACCGACAGGATCGTGGTGTTGATCGGGTTCAGCACGGCGCCCGCGACCAGCGGCGTGATCAGCCGCCGGTCGAAGCCCGTCACCGCGGTCATTCCTCCACCACGCGTTCCAGCAGCGTCAGCGCTTCGGCGATCACCTGCCGCTCGGGCTCGCTCAGCCGCTGCGACAACGCGTCGGTGAGCCACTCGATCCGGGTGGCGCGGGCGCCCTGGGCGGCGGCGCGGCCGTCGTCGGTGAGGGTGATGAGCTGGCGGCGGCCGTCGGACGGGTCCGCTGCGCGCCGGATGAGGCCCTGCTCGTGCAGCGCGGTCAGCGTCTTGGCCATGGACTGCGGCTTCACGCGTTCGGCGCCCGCGAGCTGGCTGGCGGTCGACGGCTCGTCCAGCAGCAACAGCCTGGCCAGCGCCGACGCCTGCGGCGCGCTCAGGTCCTGCACCGACGACTCGTCCTGGAGCCTTCTGCGCAACCGTCCGACGAGCACGCGCAGCCGTTGGTTGAGGGCGGCGGGTTCGGTCACGATAGACAGCCTAGACTGAACAGTCTGGGCTGTCGATTCAGTAGCTCACGAACCGGTAGTGCAGCCCGCTGCTCGATTCCAGCCACTCACCGACGCTCACCGGCTCGCGGTCCACGGCGGGCGCGTAGGTGTCGCCCTCGACCGTCTCGCGGATCTCGGTCACCTCGATACGGTCGGCGAACGGCAGCGCCGCCGCGTACACCGCCGACCCGCCGATCACCCACAGGTCGCCGGTGACGTCCGCGAGGGCCTTCTCCAGCGAGGTGAACGTCTCCGCGCCCTCCTGGGGAGTCCGCGACAACACGAGGTTGCGGCGGCCGGGCAACGGGCGGAACCGCGGCGGCAGCGACTCCCAGGTCAGCCGTCCCATGAGGACGGCCGCTCCGGCCGTGGTCTCCCGGAAGTGCTTCATGTCCTCGGGGATGTGCCACGGGATGGTGTTGTCGCGGCCGATCACCCCGTTCGCGGCCTGCGCCCAGATCAGCCCGATCACACCGCCACCGGCGCCTTGATGCCGGGATGCGGGTCGTAGCCCTCGATCGTGAAGTCCTCGTAGGAGTAGTCGAAGAGCGAAGCCGCGGGAGCCATCTGGAGCGCCGGGAACTCGCGCGCCTCGCGGCTGAGCTGGAGCTCGACCTGTTCCAGGTGGTTGTCGTAGATGTGGCAGTCGCCGCCGGTCCAGACGAAGTCACCGACGCCGAGGCCGGTCTGCGCGGCGATCATGTGCGTCAGCAGCGCGTAGGAGGCGATGTTGAACGGCACGCCGAGGAACAGGTCCGCGCTGCGCTGGTAGAGCTGGCAGGAGAGCTTGCCGTCGGCGACGTAGAACTGGAAGAACGCGTGGCACGGCGGCAACGCCATGTTCGCGATCTCGCCGACGTTCCAGGCGGAGACGATGATCCGGCGCGAGTCCGGGTTCGTCTTGAGCGTCTTCAGGACTTCGGCGATCTGGTCGACGTGCCCGCCGTCCGGGGTCGGCCAGGAGCGCCACTGCACGCCGTAGACCGGGCCGAGCTCGCCCTCCGGAGACGCCCACTCGTCCCAGATGGACACGCCGTGCTCCTGGAGCCACTTCACGTTGCTGTCGCCGCGCAGGAACCACAGCAGTTCGTACGCGATCGACTTGAAGTGCACGCGCTTGGTCGTGATCAGCGGGAAGCCGGCGGCGAGGGGGTAGCGCAGCTGGTGGCCGAAGATCGACCGCGTGCCGGTGCCGGTGCGGTCCTCCTTGCGCACGCCCTCCTTCAGGACGTGGCGGAGCAGGTCTTCGTACTGCGTGTCGGGCATGCCCGCACCCTAGCTCCAGCGGTTGAACGACGTCAGCTTCGACACCTCGCGTCGTTTCGCCACCGAGAACTGCTCGGCGGGGTGGCCGAGCGGCACCATCGCGGCGATCTCCCACTGCTCCGGCACGCCCAGCAGCTCCAGCGTCTCGGCCTGGTGGACCCTGATCACCGTGGTCAGCGTGGTGCCGAGGCCCAGTGCGCGGGCCGCCAGGCAGAAGTTCTGGACGGCCGGGTAGACCGACGCGTGCACCGGGCCGATGTCGATGCCCTCCACCAGCGACGGCAGGCGCGGCATGAGGAAGAACACGATGACCGGCACGGACGCGAGGGTGTCGGCGAGGTGGTTCGCGGACCGGCCGATCCGCAGCCCGACGGCGTCGGTGCGTTCCGGTGCGATCTCGGTGTACTTCGTGAAGGCGCTGCGGTAGAGCTTGCCGACCTCCGTGCGCACGTCCGGGTCGGTGACGACGAGGTAGCGGGTGGGCTGGACGTTGCCGCCCGACGGGGCCTGCTGGGCGGCGCGCAGGCAGGTCCACACGTCGTCGTCCGAGACGGGCTCGTCGGTGAACCGGCGGATCGCCCGCGTGGTCATGATCGCTTCGAGGGCGTCCATCAGAACCTCGTCATGTCGGGGCTGAGGCCGAGCTTGAGCATCGAGTAGGTCTCCAGCATTCGCCGTGACACCACCGTGTGTTGTGCGGCCACGTTCACGTCGCGCAGGCACCGTTGCAGCACTGACGACTCGAACACCGAACTGCCGCCGCCCGCCGCGAACGCCTTCTGCGTCACCTCGGTGGCCTCGCCCGTGACGAACGAGCACGCGAGCCGCAGCTTCGCCTTCACCGGATCGGGGGCGGGGGAGCCCTGGACGGCCGAGTCCCAGGCGGCGCTCAGCGTCTTGTGCAGGAACGCCGTCGCGGCCGAGAGCCGGGCCTCCATCACGGCGAGCTCGATCTGCACGCCGGTCTGCTCGGCGAGGCGGGAGGTCGCGTACTGCGGGACCTTCGCGACGGCCAGCGCCTCGATCTCGTCGATCGCGCGGCGGGCCACGCCCAGGCACACGGACGCGACGCCCGCGGCGAGGAAGCTGAAGTACGGGAACACCGCGATCGGGCCCTCGATGCCGGGCGTGATGCCGATCGGCCAGATGGCACGGTTCGGTGGCAGGAGAGCGTTCTCGACGGAGAACTCGTGGGAGCTGGTGGCGCGCAGCCCGGCGGCGTGCCAGGTGTCGTGGATCGTGACGTCTTCACGCGGGTACACGGCCAGACGCGGGCCAACGGGCGTGATCGTGCCACCGATGACCCACGACGAATATGCGACGGCGCTGCCCCAGCCCCAACGGCCGGTCACGCGATAACCGCCGTCGGCTTCGACCGCCTTGCCGAGTGGTGCGGCGGTACCCGCGATCAACGCGCGTGGGTCGCCGAACACCTCGTCGGCTGCTTCTTGCGGCAGGTACCAGGCGAGCGACGACGAGATGGTGGTCGTCATCGCGGTCCAGCCCGTGGAGGCGTCCGAGCGCGACAGCTCCTGAACGGTCTGGCTCCACTCGGGCAGGCCGAGTTCGGCGCCGGCGTAGCGCTTCGGGGCGATCAGGCGGTGCACGCCGTGGTCGACGAGCGCGGTCAGCACCGGGTCGGTGAGCGCACGCTGCTGTTCGGCCGCGGCCGCCTCGGCGCGGATCAGGGCGTGGAGATCCATGCGCGCGATCTTGCTCGAACCGCTAGAGCTTGGCGAGCGCCTCAACGAGTGGCTTCAGTTCGGGCACGTCCCCGGCCTCCGACAGCGACTGGCTCAGCACCTCGTCGTGCGTGGGGCGGGCGTCGGCGAGCAGCGCGTGACCCTTCTCGGTGACCTCGGTGTAGATGCCGCGCCGGTCGGTGGGGCAGAGGTAGCGCGCGAGCAGGCCGCGGTCCTCGAGTCGCGTGACCAGCCGCGTTGTGGCTGACTGGCTGAGCACGACGGCGTTCGACAGCTGGTTCATCCGGAGGTGGAAGCCGTCCTGGCGGTTGAGGACGTCCAGAACGGTGTACTCGCTGACGGAGAGCTCGTGGGCCTTCTGCAGCGCGCGTTCGAGGCGGTCCTCGATGCGGGCGTGCAGTGCCGCGAGTGTGCGCCAGCCCTGTGCGCGCGCCTGGACGGCGTCGTCGTCCAGTGACATAGGTCAACCCTTCTCGAATAGACAGCGTGTGCAACTATTGCGTACGCTCGTAATCGTCTTCAACAAGTCTACCGGGGAGAGACATGGATCTGTCGGGACGCACGGCACTTGTGACGGGCTCCACCGCCGGCATCGGCTTCGCCGCGGCGGAAGGCCTGCTCAAGGCCGGTGCCGCCGTCGTCATCACGGGCCGCACCGAGGACCGCGTGGCCGAGGCGGTCGGCAAGCTGAGCGCTCACGGTGACGTGCGCGGTGTCGCGACGGACCTCGCGACAGCCGAGGGCGCCGCGTCACTGGTCGAGCAGGTGCCGGACGTCGACGTGCTGGTCAACAACCTGGGCATCTACGGCGCGCAGCCGGTTTTCGAGATCGACGACGCCGAGTGGCAGCGCTACTTCGACACCAACATCATGTCCGGCGTCCGCCTGGCCAGGCACTACACGCCCCGCATGGTCGAGCGCGGCTGGGGCCGGGTGATCTTCGTGAGCAGCGAGTCCGGCGTCTTCACGCCGACCGAGATGGTCCATTACGGCATGACGAAGACCGCGCAGCTCGCGCTGTCGCGCGGCATGGCCCAGGAGGTCAAGGGCACCGGCGTCACCGTGAACTCGGTCCTGCCCGGCCCGACCCTGACGCCCGGCGTCGAGGAGTTCATCCGCGACCGCGTCGGCGACGGCGGCGAGGCGGAGTTCGTCCGCACCGAACGCCCCACGCTGCTGCTGGGCCGCCTGATCCGCCCCTACGAGGTCGCGAACCTCATCACCTACGTCGCGTCGGACCTGTCGTCCGCGACGACCGGAGCCGCGTTGCGCGTCGACGGCGGCACCGCACCGACGCTGATTCCGTAACAACCGTAAGGATTTCGCTTTGAACACCGTGAAGCTCAACAACGGCGTCACCATGCCCCAGCTCGGCTTCGGCGTCTGGCAGGTGCCCGACGCGGAGGCCACCCCGGCCGTCGCGGAGGCGCTGAAGGCCGGCTACCGCAGCATCGACACGGCCGCCGCCTACGGCAACGAGGCGGGCACCGGCGCGGCCATCGCGCAGTCCGGAGTGGACCGCGACGACGTCTTCGTCACCACCAAGCTGTGGAACGACGACCACGGCTACGACAGCACGCTGCGCGCGTTCGACGCCTCGATGTCCAAGCTGGGCCTCGACGTCCTCGACCTGTACCTGATCCACTGGCCGACCCCGGCCCGCGACAACTACGTCGACACCTGGAAGGCGTTCGTCGAGCTGCAGAAGGAGGGCCGGGTCCGCGCGATCGGCGTCTCCAACTTCCAGCCCGCGCACCTCCAGCGCCTGATCGACGAGACCGGCGTCGTCCCGGCCGTCAACCAGGTCGAGCTGCACCCGTACTTCCAGCAGGCCGAGGTGCGCGCGTTCAACGCCCAGCACGGGATCCAGACCGAGGCCTGGTCCCCGCTCGGCCAGGGCGGCGACCTGCTGACCGACCCGGCCGTGCAGCAGATCGCGCGGGCGCACGGCAAGTCGGCGGCGCAGGTCGTGCTGCGCTGGCACCTGCAGAACGGCACCGTGGTGATCCCGAAGTCCGTGACGCCGTCGCGGATCCAGGAGAACTTCGACGTGTTCGGCTTCGAGCTGGCGGGCGCCGAGGTCGAGGCCCTGAACGGACTGGACCGGGGCGGCCGCATCGGCCCGAACCCGGACGACCTCAACTAGGCGCTGTCCGGCGAGTTCATCGGGCGACAGTGGCCGCCTCCGGGTCTCTCGCCCGCGCCTCTCACCTGACCAACTCGCCGGACAGCGCCTGGGCTGGGAAACCCGAAACCCCGGACCGCATCTCCGCGGTCCGGGGCTCCGCCGGCGCCGAGCCCAACCCCCGGTGCCGGTCCACCCCCCGTTTCGACGGCCACAGCACTCAGGCCCGCATGACTGTCGCGATCGGGATCCGCGCCGCCCGGATCGCCGGGATCAACCCGCCGAGCACACCCGCGACCAGACCCGCGATCACCCCGGCAACGCCCGCCTCCCAGGGGAACGTCGTCCCCTCCAGCGACGGGAACCGGCTGCCGAACATCAGCAGCGCCACGTGCAGCCCGGCCACGCCCGTGCCGATCGCCAGCCCGGCGGTCAGCAGGCCGGTCAGCAACGTCTCGGCGAGCACGATGCCGGCCAGCAGCAGACGGGACATGCCGACCGCGCGGCGCAGGGCGAACTCCTCGACGCGTTCGCCGACGGTGGCGAGGCCGACGTTGAGGATGCCGGCGACGCCGATCAGCAGCACCATGAAGGCCATGCCGAGGAAGATCAGGCGCATGATCCTCAGCTCGGACTCCATGTTCTCCTTGGACTTCACGACCTGGAAGTGCAGCTGGTCCTGCGGCACACCGGCGGCCACGATCTTGGACTTCAGCAGCTGCTGGAGGTCGTCGGTGCCTGGCTGCAGGTAGAGCTCGAGGCTCGTGCCGCCGCCGCGGAACTTGTCGGCCTCGCTGGTGTTCGCGGCGGCCGAGGGCATCCAGGTGCGGAGCTCGTCGAGACGCATGTAGGCGCGCGGCTGGCCGTAGCCGTCCTGCACGACGCCGAGGATCTGCGGCGTCATGTGGTGGGTGGCGCCGTCGACCATCATCTCGCCAGGGACGCGGTACTGCTTGAGGCCCTTGGCGGCCTCCTCGTTCAGCACGATCCGCGGTGCCAGGGAGGGCGTGGTGTCGAACTCCAGCCAGCTGCCGGAGACCGGGCGGAACGGCTTGAACGGGCGGATGTCGCCGGTCAGCGCCACCAGGCCCACCTCGATGGCCTGGCCGTCCGGCTTCTTCTCCTGCTGCTTCTGCTCGGTGCAGGTGCCGTTGGCGTCGCAGTAGACCATCGGGCCGCCGTAGTAGTCGCCGCCGCGGCCCGCGTACTCGAACGGCATGCCGCCCTCGTTGACGGGGCGGACGCCCGGCTCGCCGATGATGGCGCGCGAGCTGATCATCGCCACGGCGTCGGTGCGGCCCTTCAGCGTGGACTCGACGATGCCGGGCGCGCCCTTCTCGCCCGGGACGTAGCCCATGACCGTGCCGTCCTTGCCCGCCTGGAGCTCGATGTTGGTGAGCATCGCGCGTTCGGCGATCTCGGAGCCCGCCTGCACCGCCACGACCGCGAGGACGCCGAGGAACAGCGACACCATCGACAGGAACGTGCGCAGCTTGCGGGCGCGGATGCCCTGTCCGCCGATGACGACGGCGGACCGGAACTTGCCGGAAAGCATCAGTTGAACCGCCCGTCGCGCAGCTCCATCACGCGGCCCATCTTGGCGGCGTGGTCGTGGTCGTGCGTGACCAGCACGAGGCCGCAGCCCTGCCTGGTCGTGTTGAGCAGCACCTCGACGACGAGGTTGCCGGTCTCGGTGTCGAGCGCGCCCGTGGGCTCGTCGGCGAGGATGATGCGCGGCTGTCGCACGAGAGCGCGGGCGATCGCGACGCGCTGCTGCTCACCGCCGGAAAGCCTGCTGGGCTTGGACTTCGACAGGTGCGCGATGCCGACCTGCTCCAGCGCCTCCATCACCTGCTTCTTGCGCTTGCTCCGCGACGACCAGCCCTGGCCGTTCACCAGCGCCATCGCCACGTTCTGCGCCGCGGTGAGGTGCTTGAGCAGGAAGAAGCGCTGGAAGACGAACCCGAACTCCGCGCTGCGCAACGCCGCGGCCCTGCGCTCGGCGAGCTTCGTGATGTCGTTGCCGTGCAGGAGGTACTGGCCCTCGTCGGCCTTGTCGAACAGGCCGATCAACGACAGCAGCGTCGACTTGCCGGAGCCGGAACGGCCGAGGATCGCGACGCTCTGTCCCGCGTGGACGGTGAAGTCCACTCCGGACAGGATCGTGCGCGGTTCTCCTTGGCCCTTCAGGACTTTCGTGATCCCGCTGAGCTGCAGCAGCGGCGCCTGGGCCGCCTGCACCTGCACGGTCGGTTGGTCGAAGGACTGCGTCATCACGGTCCCGTCGGCTTGGTCTGGTCGCCGCCGCCCTGCTGCTGGCCCTCCGGCAGGTTCGGACCCGGCACCGCCAGCTCCTCGTCCCCGGTCAGGCCCGACTTGATCTCGATGACCTTGCCGTCGGTCAGGCCCAGCGTCACGTCCGTGGTGCGGCGCGAGCCGTCCTGCGCGATCACGTCGACCTTGCCCTTGCCCTGCTGGCCCGCCACGGCCTCGACCGGCACGACCAGCGCCTGCGCTGCCTTGCCCGTGGTGACCTCGATCGACGCGGTGGCGCCGTTGATCATCTGCACGTCCGCCGGCGCCGTGCACACGATCCGCAGCCCCGTCGAGGAGCTCGGCTGCTGCTGAGGTTGTTGCGGCTGCTGGGGCTGCTGCGGCTGGTCCTTCTTCTCGCCCTCCTTGGTGTCCGGCGTGACCGGAGGCTTCTCCGGGATGGTGCCGGTCGGCAGCGCGGCGATCGTGCCGAGCACGGTGCACGGGAACGGGCCCGGCCCGTTCTTGATCTGCGCCGTCACGTCGGTCAGCGCGCCGTTGATCTTGTACGCCTGCTGCCCGTCGATGTCGCCGACGATCGCGTACCCCACGTGCTTGGCCGACGCGATCGGCATGCCCGCCGTCACCGTCGCCTTGTCGTCCACCAGCCTGCCGCTGAACGTCGATCCCGCCGGGGCCTCGACGTAGTTCGGCGTCTGGCCCTTCCACACCGTCGCGACCCGGATCGGCCGCGTCGGCGTGCCGTTCGGCGTCGGCACGTCGAAGTACCTGACCTGCCCGTCGGTCGGCGCGACGAGCCCGAACGTCGGGTTCAGGTCGACCTTGCCCGCGATGCTGAGCTTCGTCGTCAGGTCCTGCTTGGTGGGCTTGACCTTGGTCATCTGCGTGCCGCGCGGCGCCAGCTCCGGATTGGCCTGATCCGGACCTGACGGACTGCACGCGGCCACGCTCACCGTGACCAGCGCGCACAGCGGCGCGAGAAGAATTTTGCGCACGAATGTCCCCCATGTCGTTTCGGCCAACCTACCGATAAGGACACCTGATGACGCGGGGAGGTTGCATCGGACTTTCGGCCGATGTACATCGACCTGCTGGTCATGGGTTTTCGTGCGCGGGACACCCGTGAATGCGCTTGCCGCGGTGTGCGGTAACGTCTTCGGGCTTGTGGCCCTGCCCGAAAGGCTTGACGTCAGCGGCCCAGCTCCGCGGCGTACGCGGACAGGGATTCCCGGTCGGGGTGACCGGTCTTCGCGATGAGCGACGCCACGTGCTTTTCCACCGTGCGCGGGGAGATGTGCAGCCGCGTGCCGATCGCCTTGTTGCCCATTCGGTCAGCCAGCAGCACGAACACCTCGAACTCGCGCACCGTCACGCCGTGCCCGCGCAGCTGCGACGGCACGGAGTCCGTGCCGCTGCGCCGTTGCTGCACCGGCACTCCCGCCTGTCGCAACAACCCCCGGCACGCCGACGCGACGGCGGGAACCGTGGCCTGGTGGAAGAACTCCTCCGCGGACCGCAGCCACGCCACCGGATCACCCCACCCGGCCGCCGAGACCGCCACCAGCCGCAGCCCGAGGTGCCGGGCCAGCGGGTACGGCGCGGCGGCCTCCTGCGCGCGGTCGAACGCCTCCAGCGCCTCGGCGAACCGGCCGGAACGCCCCAGCAGCACCGCATGCGCTAGCTCGGTGAACTGACGGTTCCAGCGCATCGCGGCGGCGGAAGCGGCCGTCAGCGCCGTGTACTCCGGCCAGTCGAACCGGCCGTCCAGCACGCCCAGCAGCACCCGCAGCCCGTGCGTGCCGGACAGGTGGAACGTCGTGGGGTTCTGCGACTCCAGGTCGAGCGCGCGGTCGAGCTCCGTCATCGCCAGGCCGTGGTTCTCCTCCAGCAACGCGCAGAACGCGCGGGCGAGCCCGAAGCACAGCGGGTACTCCTGGGCGCCGCTCTTCGCCACGGCCTCGAACTCGCCGATCGCGTCGTCGGCCCCGGCGCGGTCGCCCTGGTGCGCCGCCAGCACGGCCTTCGTCATCAACAGGTACCGGGTCAGCGCGTGGAACCGCAGCCGCGTCGTGATGCGCAGGCAGCGGTCGACCTCCCCGGCGGCCACGGCGTAGTCGCCGGTCAGCACCGACTGCAACGCGAGGATCGCGTCCACGTTGTGCGCCACCGTGATCGCGCCCACCCGGCACGCCTCCGCGTGCGTGCGGTCGAGCGACGCCGTGCTGCCGTGCCGCAGCCAGTCGTTGCCCGCCAGGCGAACCAGCGCGTAGACGTGCTGAATCGGCAGCTGGTGTTCGTCGGCCAGCGACAGGGCCTTGCTGAAGCACGCGTTCGCCTCGTCGATGTCCTGCTCGCGCGCGATGATCCCGAGCAGCTGCCACGCCTCGCACGCGACCATCGGCAACCCGGCGCGGTCGGCCGCGAGCGCCGCCTGCCGGGCGAGGCCCGCCGCCGACGAGATCCGGTCCGCGCTCGGGATGTTCAGCGCCAGATAGGCGGAGTTGACGTCCAGCTGCGCGGCGAGCTCGTCCGGGGCGTCCGGCCCGAGCAACGTCCGCGCGATCCGCACCTGTTCGACGCCCTCGGTGAACCACCCGGCGAGATAGGCCACCCTGGACAGTCGCGTGTGGAGCTTCGCGCGCAGGGTTCCCTGCAGGTCACCGACATCGAGGGCGAACGCGCGTTCGAAGTCGCCGGTGTCGGCCAGCGCGGGCAGCAACGTGTCGAGCACCTCGGCCCGCGCGCCGCACTCGGAGTGCAGCAGGTCCTGCGCGCGGTCGAGCAGCGCGACGGCCGACTCGGCGGCGCCGCCGGCCAGCGCGCGTCTGCCCGCCTCCGCGAACAGAAGTCCCGCCTGCGCCTGGGAACCGGCGTCGAACCGCAGCTTCGCGACCAGCGGGCACCAGTCACCGGGCAGGCCGGGATGCAGGTCCTCGATCGCGTCCGCCGTGCGCGCCGAGAGGTCCACGCGTTCGGCCAGGGTCAGCTGCGCCAGCAACGCGTCGGCGGTCAGCGGATGCCGGAACGCGTACCAGTCCGGTGCGGGCTCGTCCGGCGTCACGAGCTGCGCGGCCACTCCGGCGTGCAGGTGGCTGAGCAAAGCCCGGTCGTCCGTGCCGGTCACCTTCTGCACCACCGAGAGCGGGAACCGGTGCCCCAGCACGGCCGCGATCGACAGCACCTCACGGCCCTGCGGCCCCAGCCGGTCCGTGCGGTGCGCGACGCTGCGCACGAACGCCGCCGGCACGGGGAGTTTCAACGAGCCCAGCACCTGCCAGCCGTGCGCGCCCGCGACCAGCAGACCGCCGCTGACCATGCCGTGCAGCAGTTCCTCGATGACGAACGGGTTCCCGGCGCTGTCCGTCCACAGGCGATCGACCAGCTCGGCCGGCACCAGCTCGCTGTCCAGACAGGCGGACGTCATCTGCCCGACCTCGTCCTGCGAGAGTCGGTGCAGCTCGACCAGCGAGCCGGACCCGCGCTGCACCATGCGATGCACGAGCTCCAGCGCGTTGCCGGGCTCGGTGCGGATCGTCGCCAGCAGCAGGACCGGCTGGTCCTCCAGATTGTCCGCGAGGTACTCGACCACGGCGAGCGTCTCCGCGTCGGCCTCGTGCAGGTCCTCCAGGACCAGCAGGCACGGCGTCTTGCGCGCCACCGACGCGAGCAGCCGCAGCACCGCCTCGGCCAGCACGACGACGGACTCGGTCGTGGACCTGTGGTCGTGCCAGTCGGGGATCAGCGTGCCCAGCACCGGTTTGTACGGCCCGAGCGCCGAGTCGTCCGGCGGATCACCGCGGAACAGGCCCAGCAACGCCTCCGCGATTGGACGAAACGGCACCATAGGGCCGATGGTCGTGCCGCGTCCTTTGAGCACCCGCATGCCCGCGTCGTACGCCTGGCCCGCGGCGTGGCGGGCCAGGCGTGACTTGCCGATGCCCGCCTCCCCGATCAGGAAGACGGCGCCACCGCGGGACTCGCGCGTGTGTTCGAGTGCCCCCGTGATGGCCGTGACCTCGCGATCACGGCCGACCACGTGAGGCGCTCGGGTCTGCATGTCTGGACCCTAACGTTCCCGTGACTGGTTCCGTATCGGCTGCCCAGGCGTATTAGGGGTGAAACTTTCTTACTTGGCGCTCACCGTGGTGTCCGTCATGGCCGGGGTGAGCGCGACGAACGCGCTCATCGCCATCGTCAGACCCATCAACGCACGGGCGCGCGCACCCGCGAACGTCTTCGGCGCGAGCTCCATCTCCCCGATCGCGTGCTCGGCCGGTTCGTGCTGGTCGGCGGTGCGGTGCAGGGACTCGTTCATCGGGAGGACTCCTCTTCTCGGTGTGGTTGCATCAACAGCACTGACGGGATCGGGAACCCTTGTCGCAGCAGGCCGTGACCGATGCCGGCCAAGCCTGTCAGGAGTCCGGGCGAGGGGACACCACCAGGCGTGGCACAGTGCGCGCCGTGTTCGTCCAGTGCTCCCAGCACCAACGCCGTGCGCCGGGTCGCGGCGCTCGGGTGGTGGACGGCGAGCGCCTCGATCACGCCCAGCTCGCCGTGGCAGAGACTCATGTCCCGCAACGGTTCCCGGGTCGCGAGCAGCCCGGCCAGGCGTTCGTCGTCGCGCGCGAGGGCGACGCCGGCGAGGCCGGAGCACCAGCCGATGTCGGTCGGATCGAGGTCGTCGCACTCCAGGAGATGCCGAGCGGCCATCTGAGACGGTTCGTCACGAACCGTTGCCGCGTAACGCTTCAGCGCCCATCCGATACCCGCACGCCCTCGGGCGAAACCGCTTGCGGTGCTGAAGGACCTACGCAGAGTAGAGGCGTAGTGGTCGGCCAGTTTCCGCGCTTCGGGCGTGCCGACGGCGAGCACGGCGGCCAGCGAGCCCGCGACGCCGTCCACGACCGTGCACGACGAATCCTCTTGGGGCATCAGCCGCACGGCCCGCGTCAGCAGGTCCGGGTCGAGGTCGAGCAACGGCGTGAGGCGCGCGAGGCCGTAGGCGATGCCACCGAGGCCGTGCACGCCACCGCCCGCGGCCGTGACGAGCTCCGGCTCTGCGGCGAACATCTCCAGCAACGCCGGCAACGGCCGCAGCGCGTCGCGGGCGAAGTCGACGTACCGCGCGGCGCCGGTGAGCGCGCCCAGCTCGGCGAGGAACAGCGCCACGCCCGTGTACCCGTTGGTGAGGCTCGCGCCGAGCGGCTGCACGGTCCAGTGCCGGTCGTCGACGAGTTCGAGGCCGAGCCAGTTGACCCGGTCCCGCCCGGTGACGGCGTGCGCGAGGATCTGGTCGGCGATCCCGCACGCGGCGGACAGCAGCCGGGCAGGGTCGGGGTCGACGGGGGCGACGTGCGCCGTGCACGCGACTCCGCTGTGGTGCGACACCGGCCGCGGCCGGGAGGCCAGCAGTGCCGTGATCACCCACTGCTGGTCGTGCCGGTCGACCTCGCTCATCCCGAGGATCTTGCGGGTGACCGCGTGCAGCCCGGGCTCCGGCAGCATCCCCGGCAGCCGGAGCCCGGACGCGGTCCACAGGTCGGTCGACCCCGGCCTGCACGTGAACAGCGGCACGTCCCCGCGCCACAGGTCGGACACCTCGAACGGCACGAGCCGGTCGAGCAGTGGATCGTCCACCACCAGCACGCCGAACGCCAGGTCGCGGTCGAGCGCGTCGGCGAGCACGGACGGGTGCGTGGACTCGTCGAGCAGCCGCGCGTACTGCCGCGTCGCGCGCGCAACGAACCGCACTTCTTCGTTGGCGCACTTCCGGACGAGCCGCAGCAGCTCGTCCCGGTGCGCGACTATCGCGTCGTAGGCCGTCTGGAACCCGGCCAGCAGCGAGTCCTGGTAGTCGGCGGGTTCGGCCGGGACGCCGTCGAGGATCGGCCGGTTGGCGGCGCCGCTCGCCGCTTTGGGCCGTCTCACCAGCCGCATCCGGTCCGTGCCCGGGTCGGCCCAGTCGACGGCGTTGAGCGGTGACAGCACGCCTCGGTCGCCGCCGACGCCGGACACGTCCGCGACGCCGTTGTCACCCAACAACACGTGGGGGAGCAGGGCCGTGCGGTGCACAGAGTCGACCAACGCCCGTGCGGCGGGATCGGTGTCGGGCGTGAGCGTGGGGTGGAAGAGCGTTTCGACGTCCACGAGCACCGGCTGGTCACCGCACGCGATGAGGTTCTCGTAGTGCATGTCGGTGCCGTCGGTGGCGTACAGCAACGCGAGCAGCGCGCCGAGCCGTTGGTAGAACTCGGCGACCCCGGCCACGTCCGCGCACGGCTCGTGCGGGATGTGCTCCAGCCAGCCGTAGCCGTTCCGCGGCAGGAGTTTCGGCGTCCTCAGCGTGATTCCGGTGTGTGTGGAAAGCCAGGCGAGCTGCTCCTGGAACCGGACGTGCAGGCCGATCGGGCGGGGCCGGTAGACGAGCTTCGCGCCGGTCTCGAACGTCAGGATCGCCACGGTCCGGCCCTGCTGGTGGGCGTCGCCCTGGCCCGTCTCGACGGAGACGAGCGTGCCGGGGTCGTCGCCCGCGAAGAGCGTGCGGACGATCTGGGAGCGGTCGCGGGTGAACCGCGACGACAGCTCGTGGTGCGTGGACACCGCCTGTTCGCAGGCCTGCGCGAGGAGCCGCGCGAGCACCGGGTAGCGGGTGAAGATCGCGGACAGGCTGAGCGTGCGGGTGAACTCGGTGAACCGCTCCGCGCTGGTAGGGCTCGTGAGCGTCGGCTTGGCGGTGTGCAGTTCGAGCACGAGGGTGCGCGCCGCGATGGCCACCAGCCGCCGGCCGAGCTGCTCGGCGAACGCGGCGTCGAACGGCGGCGCGACCTCGGCGCGGGACGCGTCGATCAGCGGGCGCAGGGCGTGGGCGAACGCCGCTGTCCAGCTCTCGCCCGTGCTGGTCTCGGCCGCTGAGGTCACCCGGCCAACCTCGCACGCGCGGGCGCGCGGCACATGGGGACCAACCCCCCAGATTTAGGTGGGCGACGTGAATATGGGGGATCGCCACCCATGTATCGCCGGCCGATCGGCCCGAGACTCAGTGTCTAGGGAGGGGAACGGGATGAGGGAGTTCGGAGAACTGCTGCGCACGCATCGCATCGGCGCGGGCCTCACCCAGCAGCAGCTGGCTGACTTCGCGATGGTGAGCGTGCGGGCGATCCGGGACCTGGAGTGCGGACGCACCCGCTCGCCCAGGGCGGAGACGGTGAGACTGCTCGCCGAGGGCCTGAGGCTCGACGAGGGCAGCCGCGCGGACCTGCAGCAGGCGGGAGGACGGGCAGCGGGCCGCACGGCCGTGGCACCGCCCGCGCCGGCCGGGTCGTCCGGGGTGATCGTGGGACGTGAGGCGGAGGCGGCGGCGTTGACGGCGCTGCTCACGGAGGGAAGGCCCGGAGTGGGGGCTCCGGGTGCCCGGGACGTGAGCGGTCGTGTGCCGGAGGCGCGCGGTGGTGCGGGGGTCGTGTTCGGCGCACCCCTCGACCGCACGTCCGGCCGGCTGATCACCATCACCGGCGTGGGCGGCGTGGGCAAGACCCGCCTGGCCCTGGAGGTCGCGGGCGACCTGCACTTCCGGCACGGCTGGTCCGTGCTGTGGCACCCCGCGCAGGCGAGCCCGTCCGTCGACGACGAGCAGAACACGGTCCTCGTCACCGACCAGCGGCCCGACCCGCGCCTGCTGGAGGAGCACCCGCGGCTGCGGATCGTCGTGACGGCCCTGGCGCCGACCGGGCTGCCCGGCGAGCACGTGTTCCCGCTGGGAGCGCTCGGTGACGACGCGGCCGTCCGGCTGCTGCTCACGCACGTGCACCGGGTGCGGCCCGCGTTCAAGCCGGAGCCCGCCAACCAGGCGGCGCTGATGGGCCTGGTGCACGAGCTGGACGGGCTGCCGTCGGCGCTGGAGTTCGCGGCCGGGTGGTTCATGGTCTACTCGCCGCAGCACCTGCTGGAACGGCTGCGGTCCAACCCGCTCGACCCCACGTCGGCGCACCTGCGGGACGCGCTGCGGCGTTCACTGTCCACGTTGGACGACGAAGGCCGCGAGCTGCTCGCCAGGCTGGCCGAGGGGGAGGACGCCGGGCACAGCGCCCCGATGAGGGACCTGTGCGTGCGAGGGCTCGTCCGTCGCGCGGGACCCCGATACGAGGTGCTGAACCTCGTCCGCGCGGCGGTGCGGGAACCGGTGTCAGGGCCGCACCTGGCAGCAGGCGTGGCCCTGACCTGGCCCGTCTAGAAACCGGCGGTCAAGCAGGCGAGGCGGTCACCGGCGGTGCCCGCCTTGCCGTGCTCGGTGCTGGAGTGCGTGGCGTGCACGATGACCGAGTTCGCCTCGCCCTTGCGGAACTCCCACTTCACGCCCGCCTTGCCGGTCGCGGTGCCCGAGGCGTCGGTGGTGAAGTCGAGCCAGATCTCGTTCTCCGCGTTGGCGTACTTCGAGTCGACGCTCGGCGACACCGGGTCCTTCTCGTTCTGGTAGTGCGGGCCCGCGTCGGCACCCTTGGCACCGCACGGCTTGGTGTGCACGTGCGCGCCGTACTGGGTGTTCGGCAGCAGGCCGGAGACCGTCAGCTCCACCGAGGTCTGTCCATTCGCGACGGACGAGCCGGTGGAGAGCTTGGCGCCCACCGGAATCCGTGCCACGTCGTAGGTGATGCCCTTCGGCTGGTCACCGGTGGCGGCGGGGGCGGCCACCGACGTCTCGGCGATCGGCTTGATCGCCGGCGCGGCCGGGGGAGCGGGCGTGTCCGGCGTGCTCGAACAGGCGGCGAGCCCTCCGGCGAGCAGAACGGCACCCACGAGGGTCGCCACAGTCGTGCGCATGTCTCTCCTTGAGTCAACTGCGTTCCAGGTTCCCACCCCCTGCACGTTCACGATCGGGCGACTGGTTCAGATCAATTGAGACGAGCTCGGCGAACGCGTCCCGGTAGGCCGCGCACAGGTGATAGCCGCCGTGAGTCTCCACTGTGTCCTCTCCGCCGCCCTTCTCGTCGGCGCGGCGGTCCACGGAGTTGGCCGCCCACCCGTGCACCGGGAAGCCGAGGTAGTCGGTGCGGCGCCACAGGTTCAGCCAGCTCTTGCCGAGCAACGCCGACAACCCGCCCTCCGGTGCCGCTCCGGCCACCCGTCCCCACGGGTCGCGCGAGAACATCGCGCCGGCCCGCACCGAGGGCGTTCCGAGCACCGCGGGACCCAGCAGCTCCGGGAAGATCCGGCCGAAGTACGGCCGCAGCTGCACGCCGTACGTCAGCAGCCGCATCCGTTTCAGGTACCCGGCGGGCAACGCGTACAGCGCCGCGACGGCCAGCACCGCGCCCAGGCTGTGCGCCGACAGCACGACCCGGTGGTCCGGCGACTCGTCGAGGAACTCCCGCGACCGGTCGGCGATCTCCGGCACCGCGCGCTCCGCGTAGCAGGGTGGCGCGAACGGGTGCGCCGTGCGCGGCAGGAAGCACATCAGGTCCCACACCAGCCCGAGCGGACGCCGGTTCGTCAGCATCCCCGCCCCGACGAACGACCCGACCACCGCGACCCCGGCGAGCCCGGTCACCCAGTCACCCTTGTCCACCACCCACCCGACACCCCACCACGACGCCCACGACGGCGCCGCGAACGTGAGATAAGTCGTGAGCAGCAAGGAAAGCACGCCGAGCAACGACAACACGCCCGCCACGTTCTCCGCCCGGTGCGTCACCGCCACCACGTGTCGCACCCGCACGACGAGCGCGTCGGCCTGCGCGTCCAGCACCGCGGGCGTGATCAGCCGTGACAGCAGCACAAAGGCCTGCGCCAGCACCAGCAGGATCAACGGCACCAGCGCACACGCGAACGCGGCGGCGAACCACGAGTAGAACGACGGCACGGCCAAACCGGTGCCCACCCAGCCCCGGAAGGTCAGCACCAGCACCGAGCTCAGCATCACCGACGACAACAACGACAGCCCGAGCAGCACCCCGGGCCCGGCACCGCGCCACGCCTGCCACTCGTCCCCCGCCAGCGGCCGCGCCCGCCACGCCAGCGCCCCGCCGAACACCACCGCGCCGACCCAGGCGAGCGAGAACCAATACGTGGCGACCATGAACGCCACGAACAACGCCAGCAGCACCAACGGCCCCTTGGCGTCGTTGCGCCGCCACGACCACGCGGCCATCACCGAACCGAGCAACGCCACGACGACCACCGGCGGCCCCCACGACGTGAGCCACAACGGCGCGTCGAAACCGGGCTCGGCTACGTACAGGCCGAACCCGTGCGCCACCAGCAGGACCACGGCCGAGACCATCAGCAGCCACGACCACAGCCCGCCCTTCTCGCGCGTCGGCACGTCCGGGCAGTCGGCCGTCGTCACCACCACCCGTGCCATCACGACCGCCAGCACCGCGCCGGCCAGCACGGTCATCACGAGGAAGAACCCGTGCTGCCACAACGACGTGCTGGTCACCAGCACCACCACGCAGCACCCGGCGGAGATGTGCAGCCGCGACAACCGGCGGATCCGGGGGCTGCCCTCCCACATCGACTTCCGGCTGAGCATCACGCCGTCCCGCGGCTCCGGTTCCACCCGCGCCGCCGCCGACTCGTACCTGCTGCGCGACAACGACGTCAGCGCCAGCAAGCCGAGCAACAGCACCAGCGGCACGGCGGACGCGGCGAGCACCCGGACGTGCCGCGCGGGGTTCCCGAGCACGTCCAGGAACTCGGGCACCCGCTTGCACGTGACGTCCGGCAACGAGCACTGGATCGCGACCACGTCGATGGCGACCTCGCACACGGCGAGCACCAGCAGGACCGTCAGTCCCAGTCCGAAGAGCCGCGTCGACGCCGCCCCGCGCCCGGCGTTCCACCACACCATCCGCCGGGCCCCGGTGAACGAGCCGTCGGGGAGTTTCCGGGCCCAGTAGGCGACGTTCGCGAGCCCGAACGGCAGCAGCAACGCCCATCCCACGCGCCCCAGCGCGTTCGCGAGCACCGACGGCACCCCGCTGCCCGGCACACCGGGCGTGCTGCGTGCCATGCCACCCCACGAGTAGGCCTCGCGCCGCACGTCCGCGGGCACCCGACCGGCGTGATCCGGTGGCAGCTCGGCGAGTTTGTCCGGTTTCGGCCGCCAAAAGCTGCCGAACCGGTCCCCGCGGAACTGTTCCACGGCATGATCGGGGAGGGCGAGCATCGCGTCCGGGGGCGTGTTGTTGACCCCGTGGATGCGCAGTTCCAAGACCCGTGCAGTCATCGGCGCCTCCCCTTTACTCCAGTTGTCGTCCTGAAAACTGCTCCGGTTAGCGGCCGAACGGGTGAAAAAGGTGTATCCAGAGGCCCTGCGAAGCCTCTACTGAGCAAGGAGGCCCCACCATGACCGCAACCGCTCACCCGAACGTCGCAAACTCCGTCGGACTGGCCGAGTTCCTCGCCACCGCGGGCACGCTCACGCTGGCGCAGCGCAAGCTCCTCGTCGACCAAGCGCTGATCCTGCTGGAGCAGAACTACGCACACCTGCCTCTGAAAGTCGCCATGCACGCCGTGAACCCCGTGCAGAGACTCAGGGTTCTGAGAGCCAGACTCGAGAGACAGACCGACGCCACCGCCGAGCCCGAGTGGCAGTTCCACCGCGAGCTGTCGAGCACCTTCCACTCGGTGCGCGACCTGCACACGAACTACCTGCTGCCCGCGCCGTTCGCGGGCAAGATCGCCTTCCTGCCGTTCCAGTTGGAGCGCTGCTTCGCCGCGGACGGCACGGAGCAGTACCTCGTCGCGCGCACGGTCGCGGACTTCGACGGGCTCGCGGTCGGCGCCGAGGTGACGCACTGGAACGGCACGCCGATCGCGCGGGCGGTCGCGTTGAACGGCGCGATCTTCGCGGGCAGCAACACGGCGGCGAACCTCGCGCGCGGCCTGGAGTCGCTCACGTTGCGCCCCTTGGTGATCCAGCTCCCGCCCGACGAGGACTGGGTCGTCGTCAGCTACCGCACCGAGGCCGGCGCGGCCGAGGAGATCCGGGTCGACTGGCAGGTCACCGAGAACCTGCCGCCGATGACGGACGTCGACGCGCTCAGCCCGGCGGCGGCCGCGCAGGGCGTCGACCTCGACTCCGACGAGAAGGCCCGCGCGAAGAAGTTGTTGCACGCGCCCAAGGTCGTGCAGGCCGAGGCCGCCGGGGGAGCGGTCGCGATGGCCGCGCAGGACGTCGCGACGACGATGCCCGGCGTGTTCCGCGCGCGTCCGGTCGTCACGCCGTCCGGCACGTTCGGGCACCTGCGGATCTTCACGTTCAGCGTCGACGACCCGGACGCGTTCCTCGCGGAGTTCGTGCGGCTGGCTGGTTTGCTGCCGCAGAACGGACTCGTCGTCGACGTGCGCGACAACGGCGGCGGCCACATCTTCGCGTCGGAGTTCCTGCTCCAGACGATGACGCCGCGCCCGATCCAGCCGGAACCCGTGCAGTTCCTCAGCACGCCGCTGAACCTGCGGATCTGCCGCCGGCACGCCGAGGACCCGACCGGTCAGATCGACCTCGGCCCGTGGTTCCCGTCCCTCGAAGGCTCGACGGAGACCGGGCAGGCGTTCTCCAACTCGCACACCATCACGCCGGTCGACGGCGCGAACGCGATCGGCCAGACCTACCACGGCCCGGTCGTGCTGATCACCGACGCGCGCTGCTACTCGGCCACCGACATCTTCGCCGCCGGCTGGGCCGACCACGAGCTGGGCCCGATCCTCGGTGTGGACGACAACACCGGCGCGGGCGGCGCGAACGTGTGGACGCACGGGCTCTTGACGACACTGCTGAGGATCCCGGCGCCGATCGACGCCGAGTCGCCGTACAAACCGTTGCCCAACAAGGCGAACATGCGCGTGTCGATCCGCCGCACGTTGCGCGTCGGCAAGCTCGCCGGCACGCCGGTGGAGGACCTGGGCGTGCGCCCGACGCACCAGCACAAGGTCACGCGCACGGACCTGTTGCAGGGCAACAAGGATCTCCTCGCCCGCGCGGGCGAGCTGCTGAAGGAGCTGCCGGTGCGGCGGCTCGGCGTGGCGGTCGCGGGCACGACCGTCTCCCTGGACACCGTGAACCTCGACCGGGTGGACGTCTACGTCGACGGCCGCCCGATGACCTCGCTGGACGTGACCGACGGCGCGCACACCGCGACGTTGGCCGCGACCGGGCAGGAGGTGCGCGTCGAGGGCTTCGCGGACGGACGGCTGGTGGCCGCGCGCAAGGTCGCCAGCTGACCGAGCGGGCGCTTCCGGTAGCTTCCACGACCGGAAGCGCCCGCTCTCTCTGCGGTGCTACTTCGTGAAGGTGTAGGCGCGGTCGGAGGCCACGGCCGCCACCTGCGCCTTCGAGTCCTTCGCCCAGCTCTGCGCCCAGACGACCTCACCGTTGCGGCGGTAGTTCCACGCGATGGTGATGCCGTGCGCGGTGTCCTCGGTGAACACGGTCAGCCCACCCCGGCCGTCCCGCACCCGGCCGGTGCAGTTGTCCCGCTCGCACAGCTGCGCGGGCGAGGTCTGGACGAAGCCCGGCGCGTTGACCTGCACGAACACCTGGGTCTCCACGCCCTTGCGCTCGTAGGACCCGCTGCTGGTCAGGTACTGCTGCCCGTCGCTGATGGAGCCGGGCGACTCGCCGCCCCACGGCGACAGCGTGACGTTCGCGGTGCGGAAGATCCGCGGGTACGTCTCCTGCTGGCGGGCGGTGAACCCGGCCGCCAGCTTCTCCAGCTCCGCCTTGGTCTTCACGACCGGCGTGACGTCCTTCGGCGGCCACGTGAGCTCGTCCGACGCGGACGCCGTCCCCGCGAGCCCGATCAACGCGAGGCCCGTCAGGGCAGCCGCCATCACCTTGCGCATGCGCATTTGTCGAATCCCCCTGGTGAGTACCTGCTTGCACTGAGTGAGACGCCACAAGATCACCGGAGGTTGCGCGCGAGCTACAACCAGCCCCGCCGCATCGCCTGCACCCCCGCCTGGAACCGCGTCTGCGCCCCGCACCGGTCCATCAGCTGCCGCACCCGCCGTTGCACCGTCCGCGGCGCCAGCCCCAGCTGCCGCGCGATCGACTCGTCGGTCAGCCCCGCCGCCAGCAACCCCAGCAGGTTCGGGTCCACATCGGACGCCGCCGCGTAGATCCCACCCGGACTGAACGGGATTCCCTTCTCCCAGTACAGCTCGAACGTCGACCGCAGCACGTCCAGCAACGCCGACGGCCGGATCAGCAGCACCTTGTCGACCACGTCGCCGTTCACCACGGGCAGCACGGCGGCGTGCTTGTCGATCACCGCCAGCTTGAACGGCAGGGTCGGCGTGACGCGGGCGCGTTCGCCGGCCGCGACCAGTTCGATGATCTCCGTGACGCGGCCGGGGAGGTCGACGGCCGAGCGGTCGTAGACGACGCGCCACTGGACGTCCCGCAGCCGTGTCTCGTCCTCCAGGGCCACGTGCTGGCCCAGCGGCGTCACGTAGGGCGGCTGGTCGAGGACGCAGACCTCCTCGCGGGCGCCGCGCAGCAGCGTGTGCCACAGCTCGCGGACCGCGGCCACGCCGGCGACGACCTCGACGAACGCGTTGTCCGCCAGTTCCTCGTCGCGGTTGCGGAGGTAGAGCTCCATCAACGGGCCGACGTCGGCGCGCGCCCGGCGGTTCGCCTCCTCGCGGGCCGCGATCAGCGCCTCGACGGCGAGGTCGGGCGCGACGGCCTGCCAGACGTCGCCGGGCAGGTGCCGCACGAGGCCGAGCTCCCGCATCTGTTCCAGCACCGAAGAGGAAACGCCCACTTCGTCCGTGGTGCGGCTTCCGCCCGTTACCAGAAGCTCGTAAACGGCGGTCAGCTCCGGCGGAACGCCCAGGTGTCCGAACACGGCCATATTGTGCGCCATTCAGCGCAGTACCCCTGTCGTGAACACGCCAGTGTCGTTATTCGGACTCGGCTAGACCTGTTTTCGCAGGTGTGACGCGACTTACGGTCCCTCCACCTCCGCAGCCGGTTCAGAACCCTGACGCCCTCAACGGCACGCGAAGGCCCTGCGTGGAAGGACCTCACGTGAACAACTTGCGACGCACGAGTGTGTGCGCCGCGGCAGTTTCCGCCGCCGTGCTCAGCGTTGTCGCCCCATCGGCGACCGCTGCCCCCGCCCAGATCCAGTCCCAGCCGGACTCGACCCAGGTGAACCGTCCCTTCGAGCGGCTGATCGTCGGCTACAAGCCGGGCACCGCCGAGGCCTCGTCCGACTCCGCTGCCACGGACGACGCCCGCAAGAAGGGCAAGTCCCTGCACCGCCGGATGTCGAGCGGCGCGGTCGTCGTCGATCTGGGCTCCAAGACCACGAACGCCGACAACACGATCCAGGCGTTCAAGAACGACCCGAAGGTCGCCTACGTCGAGCCGGACCTGCTGATGCAGCCGCTCGCCGACCCGAACGACACCGAGTACTCCCGGCAGTGGGACCTCTTCGAGGCCACCGCGGGCATGAACGTGCCCGGCGCGTGGTCCAGCAGCACCGGCGCCGGCGTGACCGTCGCGGTCATCGACACCGGGTACGTCGCGCACAGCGACCTGGCGAGCAAGGTCGTCGCGGGGTACGACTTTGTTTCCGACTCGGCTCGTGCTCGCGACAACAACGGCCGTGACTCCAACCCGGCCGACGAGGGCGACTGGACCGCACGCGGTGAGTGCGGCACGGACGCCAACGGCCAGCCGGTCCCGCCGTCCGACCAGGGCTCGTCCTGGCACGGCACGCACGTCGCGGGCACCATCGCCGCGGCCACCAACAACGGCAAGGGCATCGCGGGCATCGCCTACGACGCCAAGATCCAGCCGTTGCGCGTGCTCGCCAAGTGCGGTGGCGCCACCTCGGACATCGCCGACGCGATCACCTGGGCGTCCGGCGGCACGGTGAGCGGCGTGCCCGCGAACCAGAACGTCGCCAAGGTCATCAACATGTCGCTGGGCGGTCAGTCGTCCTGCTCCACGACCTACCAGAACGCGATCAACGGCGCCATCAACCGCGGCACCACGGTCGTCGTCGCGGCGGGCAACTCGAACGCCAACGTCGCCAACTTCACCCCGGCCAACTGCAGCGGCGTCATCACCGTCGCCGCCACCGGCCGTGAGGGCAACAAGGCGTTCTACTCCAACTTCGGCACCCGCATCGACATCGCCGCCCCCGGTGGCGAGACCCGTCGCGGCACCGACACCCCCGGCACCATCACCACGCCGGAGAACGGCATCTGGTCCACGCTGAACGCGGGCGCCACCACCCCCGGTGCCGAGAACTACAAGCCCTACCAGGGCACCTCGATGGCGGCCCCGCACATCGCGGGCCTCGCGGCGCTGCTCGTCGCCAAGAAGCCCTCGCTGACGCCGGCCCAGATCAAGGACCTGATCAAGACGAACTCCCGTCCGCTGCCGGGCACCTGCTCCGGTGGGTGTGGCGCGGGCCTCGCGGACGCGGCCAAGACCGTCGCCGCCGTGGACACCACGCCGCCGCCCTCCGGTGGCCTGGAGAACACGACCGACGTGGCCATCCCGGACCGCGGCGCGGCCGTGACGTCGTCGATCACCTCGACGCTGACCGGCAACGCCTCCTCGGCCACCAAGGTCGGCGTGGACATCGTCCACTCCTACCGCGGTGACCTGGTGATCGACCTGATCGCGCCGGACGGCACCGCCTACCGGCTGAAGAACTCGTCCTCTTCGGACAGTGCCGCCAACGTGGTCGCGACCTACACGGTCAACGCCTCGTCCGAGGTCGCGGCGGGCACGTGGAAGCTGCGGGTCCAGGACGTGTACTCCGGTGACACCGGGTACATCAACGCCTGGAACCTGACCCTGCGATAGCTCCACGAGTTCGCCGAGGGGCGGCGCCTTCCCTGCGGGGGCGCCGCCCTTTCACGTGCTGACCCGCCTGCGGTTGCGGAGCGCGATCCGTTCGAGGTACCCGGCCACGTCCCGGATCGACGGCAGCCCGAGCACGTGCCGTTGCGCGCGCCGCACCCCGGCCCGGATGCCGTGGTCGGTGAGAGCGTGCTCGCACGCCCTGGCAACGGCGTCCGCGCGGAAGTCCTGCACCCTGACCCCCAGCTTGAGGTCGTTGACCCGATGAGCGTTGTGCATCTGATCGTGCAGCACCGGCAGCACGGCGATCGGCACGCCGGACCGCATGGCCTCCCGCACCGAGCCGTACCCGCCGTGCGACACCAGCAGATCCGCGCCCTGCAACAACAACGCCTGCGGCAGCTCCTCCACCAGGTGCACGTTCGGCGCCGCCGACTCCACCGGCAGGCCACCCGTCAGCACCACCGCCTCGCAGTCCACAGTGGACAGGCCCTGCGCCACGGCCTCCAGGTGCGCGAGCGGCGAGCGTTCCAGGACCTGGGCGGGCAACGCGTCGAAGTCGAACAGGTCCAGCGCCGACTCGGACGCGAACACCCCGCCCGACGTGCTGGTCGACGCCACGACCAGCGGCCGCGCCGGGTCGAGGTCGGCGAGCCACTGCGGCAACCGGTCACCGGGGCTGTGATGGGTGGGCTGCTGGAACGCGAACGCCGGCGGCATCGGCTGGCGGGCGAACGAGTAGCCCGGCGGCACCGCGTCGAGCCGCCCGTACCGGTGCGCCGAGTCGAGGGACTCGTGCAGCGGCTGCCGCAGTTCCGCGCGGCGTTCGTTCAGAGCGTTCAGCAACGTCAGCCGGTCCAGGTACTGCCCGACCCCCGTCGGCGCCGTCACGTGCGGGATGCCGAGCCGTTCGGCGACGAGCAGTCCCGCGAACTCGATGCCGTCCCGCAGCACCAGATGCGGCCGGAAGTCCGCGGCCACCGGGAGCAACGCCTCCACGGCCGCCGCGATGTGCGGGCCCGCCGACAGCTCGACGATCATCTCGTCGGAGAACGGGTCGTAGTTCGGCGGGAGCGTCAGGACCTCGCCCTGCAGCAGGTCGGCGAGCTGGTCCGCGACCTCAGGGAACACCGGGGCCGTGGTGACCGGCTCGTCGGCGAAGGCGCGCAGCACCGACCCCGGGCCCGCCACCAGGACCTCGTGCCCGAGTGAGGTCAGCACGGCGGTGAGAGGCAACGCGGTGCGGGCGTGGGCAGCCGAGAGCGCGACTGTGTACAACACGCGCACGAACTTCCTCCCCACGTCCCAAGGTTCGTCCCCACCCTAGGGAATCGCGGGGGACGTGAGGGACTGGCGGAATTCCACTGCCGGGTAACGTCGAGGACATGGCCACACTGGTGACGTTCCACGCCCACCCCGACGACGAGTGCATCGTGACTGGTGGCGTGATGCGCAAGGCGTTCGACGAGGGGCACCGGGTCGTGCTCGTCGTCGCGACGCGCGGCGAGGCCGGGGAGGTGCCGGACGACCTGGCCGAGGGCGAGGAGCTCTGGCAGCGGCGGGTCGTGGAGACGCACGCGTCAGCGGACCTGCTGGGCGTCGCGCGGGTGGAGTTCCTGGGGTACCGCGACTCCGGGATGATGGGCGACGAGCTCAACTCGCAGCCCGGCTCGTTCTGGACCGCCGACGTCGAGGAGGCGGCCCAGCAGCTCGCGGCGATCCTCCGCGAGGAGGACGCACGGGTGCTCACCACGTACGACAGCTTCGGCGGCTACGGCCACCCCGACCACATCCAGGTGCACCGCGTCGGCATGCGGGCGGCGGAGATCGCCGGCACCCCGGTCGTCTACCAGGCGCTGGTGCGGGAGTCGGAGTTCCGCCAGGCGTTCCGGCTCGCGGGCATGGAGGAACCGCCGCCGCTCGACGGCGCGGTGCCGGAGTCGGAGATCAACGTCGGCGTCGACGTCACCGAGTACCTGGCGCTCAAGCGGAAGGCGATGCGCGCGCACGCCTCGCAGATCTCGGAGGAGTCGTTCTTCCTGACGCTCGACGAACCGACGTTCGCGCACGCGTTCGGCACCGAGTGGTTCATCGGGCCCGATGGCGGGCCGGCCGGCGCTTTGGACCTGTAGAAGGCAAAACGGGGGCGGTCCGAAGTGGACCGTCCCCGTCTGTCGTTCAGCTAGTTCACGCGCTGCGACGGCGGCGCAGGAACAGCAGGGTGCCGGCACCGGCGCCCACCAGACCCAGACCCGAGAGCAGCAGCCACGTCGGGGACGCGCCGGTCGCCGCGAGGGGCGGTTCCGGAGCGCTGCCGCCGGGGGCGGCGGGGGTGGTCGACGGCGGGACCTCGGCGGAGGACGAGGGCACCTCCGGGGCCGTGGTGGCCGGAGTCGTGGTCGTCGTCGCCGGCTTCGTCGTGGTGGTGGGCGGGGTGCCCTTCACGCACGGGTCGACCTTCTTCGTCTCGGTCTTGTTGTAACCGTCCCACGAGGTCACAGTGATCGTGAACTCGTGCTTGACGGTGGCGTCGAAGTCGTTCTTCTTCCAGTGGAAGGACTCCGGGAACTCCGTGGTCTTCAGGACTTCCTTGCCACCGTCGGTGAGCGTGACGGTGTTCTTGCCCTTCTTGCTGGCAACGTACTTCTCGAGGTCGATCGACACCTTGGTCGTCTTCGCACCCTCGTCACACCCCGCGGACCAGATGGGGTTGTGCGCCTGCGCCGTGCCCGTCAGCGCCAACGTTGTCAGCGCAGCGGTGGCGGTCACCGCGACTACGCCCAGAACTCTCCTTGCCAACGAATCTCTCCTGCTCTGCGTTGATGCGTGGCGGATCGAGCAAACATTCATGATCTGAATCACCCGACCGGGTGAACCGCGCCACGCTAACAACACAGAGGGGTCAGAAGGTCACCGTATGACAACGCTACGGTGTCACCACGGATAGATCCTCATGTTTTCTGTTAGGCCGATCGTGCCCGCGACCAACCTCATCTGCTCCACTCCGCGCACGTCGGCGTCCAGCAGGCGGGGCGAGCAGATCATCACGGCGAGCGTCTGGGCACGGGACAACGCCACGTTCAATCTGTTGCGTGACAAAAGAAAGTCCAGGCCACGGGGCAGGTCCACGGTGGACGACGACGTCATGGACATGATGACGGCGGGTGCCTCCTGGCCTTGGAAGCGGTCCACAGTGCCCACCCGAGTTTCGGTGAACCCCGCATCAGCGAGCCTGCGACGGATCACCCGGACCTGCAGGTTGTACGGCGCGACAACGAGAATGTCCGCATCGGTCAGTTCGCGTGTTTTGCCGTTGTCCGTCCACGTTCGACCGACGATCTGCCGCACCGTGTCGACCACGGCGTCGGCCTCCTCGGTCGACGACGTGATGTTGTGGCGGTGGTCGACCTCGCGCAGGTAGATCCCGGGCTCGATGCCGGAGATCGACCGGTTGGCCGCCGATTCGTGCGAATGGAGCAGACCGGCATAGGAGAGTTCGGACACGGGACGACAAACTGCCGGGTGCATTCTGCGGGTCTCGGCGAGGAAATAGCCCAGATGCGGGGGAATGACGTCCGCGTCGCCGAGCAGATGGCCCAGCGCGGAGGCGTCCGACCCCGGCGGGTGCACGCCCTGCACGACCTGGGGGAGTTGCTGGGGATCGCCGAGCAGCACGAGGTTGCGAGCCGCGGTCGCCACGGCCACCGCGTCGGCGAGGGCGAACTGGCCGGCCTCGTCGATGATCATCACGTCGAACGGCTGCGCCTTGATCACCATGTTGGAGAAGGTCCACGCGGTGCCGCCGACCAGGTGGCCCTGCGGGTGCTCCTCGCGCCACCGGGCGAGCGCGCCGTTGTCCTTCGGCTGGTCCCAGGGGAGGCCCTCCTCGGGCTTCTTCTCCTTGGGGCGCTTGGCCATCGGGATGTCCGGATCGACCGACGACAGCACGTTCTCGACGGCCTTGTGCGACGTCGAGGTGACCGCGACGGTCTTGCCCTGGTCGATGAGGTGCCGGACGAGCTTGGTCGCGAGGTACGTCTTGCCGGCGCCGGGCGGGCCCTGCACGGCCAGGGTGCCGCCGTCGAGCTGGTCGACGGCCTTGATCACGGCCTGCACCACGTCGTCGTGCTGCGGCAACGGTTGCGCGGGCGGCGTGCGCAGCAGCAGGTCGATGCCGGGGTTGCGGGGGAGCAGCGGCAGCAGCCCGACGGCCTGCTCGGCGAGGTCCGCGACGGCCTCGTCCTTCGGCGACGCGGGCACCGGACTGCCTGGCAGCACGGCGATCGGCATCTCCCCGTGCTCGACCGCGTTGCTCTCGGTCAGCACCAGCTCGTACGGGTTGTCGTCGGACACCGCGGCGTTGCGCGTCACGTTGCCGGGGTAGAGCAGCCGGACCTGTTCGCCCGCACCGAACGGATGTGGTCGCTCGGGGTCGATCCGCGCGTGCACCTGCCGTTTGTGCGTGCGGACCCGGCCCGCCGGCGGCACCCAGTCCTCCGCGCGCACCGTGATCGGCACCGCGCAGTTGGAGTCGGTCTCCAGGTCGGAGATCGGCGCGAGCGCCTGCCGGAAGTAGTCGCCCCACGCCGGACTCGCCTCCCGCCGGTGGTACCCGACGGTCGCGGCGAACAACGCGTGCCCTTCGGCCATCAGCGGTTCGGTCAGCGCGGCCATCCGGCGAGCCCGTTCGGCGGCCTTCTCCAACGCCGCCTCGTCGCGCTCCTCCCGCACCGCGGTCTCGATCTCGCGCTCGGTCTTGATGCGGTGCAACAGATCCCGCACCCCGCGCGTCGGAACCTCGTCGTCCAGCAACGGTTTCAACGCCGGCAGCGTGTACTCCCTCGTGGACACCCGCAACACCCGCCGGGTCAACGCCCCGAGGTCGACGGTCCGCCGCACGAGTTCGTCCACTTCGGACTCCAGCGTCGCCGACCGCGCGGCCCGTCCCGGCAGGTCGTGCGGCGTGAAGTGGTAGACCGTGCCCTCCGGCGTGCGCGCGACGAACTCCGCGAACGTCCCCGACCACCCCGGCGTGCGGAACGTGTCGCCGTCGACCTCCAGGAACACGTCGTCCTCGGCCGGCTCCGGCAGGTTCGCCAACGCCTCGGGCGCCACGACCTCGTAACTGGTGACGCCAGTGCGCTCCTGCTGCACCTGCAATCGGGCCTGCGCGGTCAACGCCGTGAACGACGCCGGCGACAACGTGGCGGGCCGTTCCTCGGTCTCCGCAAGCGCGTCGATGGTGTCAATGCCGGCTGAAACCAGCTTCCGCCGCTGATCCGCCCGCAACCCGGCCACCAACGACAGGTCCCGCGCCGCCTCACGACCAGAGGCGCAATGACGAGCGAACCGGCACCCCGCGCACGCGGCCCGCACGTCCCCCCACGACCGCGCCGGCGCAGGTCCGGGCTTCGCGAGCCGCGTCCGCAACCGCGCCACCAACGGCAGGAAGTCAGCGACCCGGAACGTCATCCGGCGCCCGTCCACCACCAGGTGCGCGCGCCCGGCCCCCGCCGCCTCGGCCACCGCGACCAGCGACAACACGGCCAGGGGAGTGGAATCGGGAGCCTCGTCGCACGGCTCGTACCCGTCGGCCGTGCGCACGAGCGTCCGCGCGGAGCAGTGGAACACGCCGTCGAAGAACACGGCGTCCTCGACCAGGTCCGCGCCGGACCGCATCTCACCGGCGGTGCGCTCGGCGGCACGCGCCAGCTCGGCGGGATCACCTCGCCGCTCGTCCCGCGCCAGATGGCTGCGGTGTTCGCACTCGAGCAGGTCGACGAGATCGGACGGGCTGGCGAGCATGACCGCCGATGCTAGACGTTCGCCTCCACCAGGTGCAGCAAGGCCTCGTGCCGCGTGTTCGGGTAGTCGTGCGGCCGGAACGGCCGTGTCTGCGCCCGCACCAGCGCCGCCGCGGCCGCCAGCTCACCGGTCCGCACCTCGGTGTCGCGGTGCAGGAACGCGAAGTGCGGCTCGCGCACCTCGTCCGGCCACAGCAACGTGTGCAGCACCAGCACCCCGGCCTGCGGCCGCAAAGCCGCCAGCGTCTCCTTGCCGCGCAAGGCGAACTTCACGATCGCCGCCGTCTTCGTGCGTTCCAGCGTCTCCCGCAGCAGCACGTACGACCGCACCGCCAGGTCGTCCGGCTCGACGTAGTAGCTGCGGTGCAACGCGACCGGATCGACGTCGGTCTGCGGCGCGAACTGCTGCACGTCGATCACGCCGTCCTCGGGCGCCGGCAGGTCACCGGGGTCGATCTGCACGATGCGGCCGTCGTCGAGTTCGTAACCGCGCCCGATGTCCTCCGGCGTGAGCCGCAACGAACACTCGCCGCACACCTGTTGATGGCGCACGCGACCGCTGTCCTCGCGATGCACCAGGTGCACCTTGCTGCGGTGCTCGGTGGCCGCCGAGACCAGCCGCACCGTCATGGTCGTCATCCCGAACCGAAGTGCTCCCCGCCACACAGTTCTCATGACAAATGAGTACTCGAACAGATGTTCTACTAGACATCGCAGCTGGTGAAAGGCCTCGTTCGGACGCGTCCGAGAGGTGTCCCGGACGCGTGTATCCGACAAAAAGTCACCCGAGTGGACGGCCCGAGGCACGCGAACCACCCCACACAACCGCAGTCGTCAACGCAAGGCAACCACCGACGCAAGCCAGGCGCGCGCACCCAACCGGACGGCCGTCAACGCACGCCAACCACTTACGAGGCCTGGCACGCGATGCCGAAGGCGAGCCCGAACGGGCTGATGCCCGCCACAGAGCCGGTTCCACCGCTCAAGGCGATTGGGGCTTGACTTTGGGTGCGAGGTGCTAGCTTCTCGAGCTCGGCCGGGCGCTTTTCAGCCCGGCCTTTTCCGGCCGACCAGCGCCTCGCAAGGGCCCCGAAGTCAAGCCCCAATCGCACACCCCAGATCTTTCGTCGAGACCCGCGCAACCAACTCTCGCAACCGCAGCCCAACCAACAAAACGCGACCAACCCCGCTGGAACGCGACCGACCCAGCAAAGCCGACCCGAGCTCGCGTGCCAACCCTCACCAAGGCGACGGCGCGTAGTCCTTCAGGAAGCACCCGTACAGGTCCTCGCCGGCCTCACCGCGCACGATCGGGTCGTACACCCGGGCAGCGCCGTCGACCAGGTCCAGCGGGGCGTGGAACCCCTCCTCGGCCAGCCGCAGCTTCATCGGGTGCGGCCGCTCGTCGGTGATCCACCCCGTGTCCACGGCAGTCATCAGGATGCCGTCGGCCTGCAACATCTCCTCAGCACTAGTCCGCGTCAACATGTTCAAGGCAGCCTTGGCCATGTTGGTGTGCGGGTGCCCGGAACCCTTGTAGGCCCGCGAGAACTGCCCCTCCATAGCCGACACGTTGACCACGTACTTGCGCCGGTAAGACGACTTCGCCATAGACGCCCGCAGCCGCGAGATCAGCAGGAACGGCGCAGTCGAGTTGCAGAGCTGCACCTCCAGCAGCTCCACCGGGTCGACCTCGTCCACGTTCTGGATCCACGAGTTCGAGGAAGCGGTGTCCGGCACGAGCCCACCCGCGTCGATGTCCTTCGAGCCCGCCATCAACGCCAGCGTCGTCACGGAGTGCGCCTCGGGCACGGCCGTGCCCGGCAACGCCAACTGCCCATGCCCGCCGAACGAGATCAGCTCAGGACGAGCGGCGTCCCCGGTCAGCTCGGAGTGCTCGGCGTGGGCCAGCGGCGCGTAGGCACCGGCGGACCGGCGCACGGTCTGCGCGGCGTTGTTGATCAGGACGTCCACCGGGCCGCGGGAGGCGACCTCGTCGGCCAGCGCGAGCACCTGGGACGGGTCGCGCAGGTCGATGCCCACGATCTTGAGCCGGTCGATCCACTCGTCGGCGTCCGGCATCGAGGCGAACCGGCGGGCCGCGTCGCGCGGGAAGCGGGTGGTGATCGTGGTGTGCGCGCCGTCGCGGAGCAGACGGAGCGCGATGTACATGCCGATCTTCGCGCGGCCGCCGGTCAGCAGGGCGTTGCGGCCGGTCAGGTCGGTGCGGGCGTCGCGCTTGCCGTGGTTGAAGGCGGCGCAGGCCGGGCACAGGTTGTGGTAGAAGGCGTCCACCTCGACGAACCGCGACCGGCACGTGTAGCAGGAACGCGCGCGCAGCAGCGTGCCCGCCGTGGCCCCGGACGCCGTCGACACGAGGGGGAGGCCCTGGGTCTCGTCGTCGATGCGGTCCGGCGAGCCGGTGGCGGTGAGCGCGGTCACGGCGCGGTCGTTGGCCACGATGGCGGCCTTGCGCTCGGACTTACGGAACTTCTTCGCGGCCTTGAAGATCTTCGCGGTGGCCCGGCGGACGCGCACGGCGTCGTCGTGTTCCGCCGGCAGGTCCTCGACCTGGGCAAGCACGCGCAGGCAGACTTCCAGCTCTGCGGGGTCGATCGAGGTCATGAACAGGCATTTTACGGGAGTTGGGGGGTGGTCCGGTGACCGGGCCGGAGGTGCTGGTGCTGTGGGACATCGACAACACGCTGATCTCGGCGCGGGGATTCGGCGGACTCATGTACGGCCACGCGTTCCACCGCGCGTTCGGCCGCCCGCTGCAGGGCCCCCGTCGATCTCGGCGGGCGCACCGAGCGGGACGTGATCGAGGAGGTCCTGCGTCAGCACGACATCGAGACCACGGCCGACGCGCGCAGGCTGCTCAGCACCGCCCTCAGCACCTCGTTCGAGGATCGGAGAGCGGAACTGCCGGGTCACGGCGAGGTGCTGCCGGGGGCGCTCCGGGCGCTCGAGCACTTCGCGAACGACCCGCGCGTGCACCAGGCCGTGCTGACCGCGAACCTGGCGAGCGTCGCCCAGATCAAGCTGGAGGAGTTCGGCCTCGCGCACCTCGTCGACTGGGACGCCAGCGCGTTCGGCGACGACCACCTGGACCGCGCCGACCTCGTCACCGTCGCCCGCGACCGCGCGCGGCACGTCCGGCCGTTCGCCGACGAGGAGGTCGTCGTCATCGGCGACACCCCGCACGACGTGTACGCGGCGACGAAGGCGGGCGTGCGGCTGATCGCCGTCGCCACCGGGCGGAGTTCGAGACAGGATCTCCACCGAGCTGGAGCCCAGATCGTGATCGACGACCTGAGCGACCTGGAACTGCTGATCAGGAGCGTGCACGCGAGGTGAGACACGACTGTTCGGCCCTGGCCTCACCTCGATCACACCGTTATGGTGCCCGGCATGCCCACAGCAGGCGGCCCGACAGTCAAACGGCTGTCCCAGCCGGACGCCGACATCAAACCCAAGGCCCTCGGCTTGCCCCGGGGCCGGACGGTGATCTCGGTCTTCGGCTCCACCCAAGACATCGAGACGGATCTGGCGGCGAAGTTGTTGCCGGTGCTGAGATCCGTCGTCGTGACCGCGGCCCGCAACGGCGCCGTGTTCGTCACGGAAGGCACTGACAGAGGCGTTGTCCACTTGCTGGGCATGGCTTTGCAGGCGTGCGAACAGCGCTGGCCCGTCGTGATCGGGGTCGCGCCGAGCAGCAAGGTGCACGACCTCACCGAGAGCTCCACCAACGGTCAGGTCGCGCTGGAACCCAACCACAGCGTCGCCGTCATCGTCCCCGGTTCGGAGTGGACGGACGCGACGCCGGTGCTGTTCCGCACGATCGACGCCGTGCGCCACAAGAAGCCCGTCGTCGCGCTCGTCGTCGGAGGCGAGAACGAACGCGAGGTGATCGACCACCTCAGCGGCGACAACCCGTTGCTGGTGCTCGCCGGCACGGGCGGGCTCGCCGACCGCATCGCCACCGGTGACCTCACCGGTGACCTCGCGGTGCTGGTGCGCAGCGGCAAGATCTTCATCATCCACGTGGACGAGGGCGCAGGGAAGGCCGTCACCGCCCTGGAACGGTTGCTGGGCAAGGAGAAGCCCGTCCGGCCGCCGGGGATCTGGCCCAAGGTGCGCTACCGTGCGCCCGAGGCGAGGCCGTTGGTCGACCCCGGTTTCGTCGTCGCGTACCCGAAGCTCGCCGACGCCATCCACGACGCGAACCAGGTCGTGGCGCCGACGTTCCAGGAGCTCGACGCCGAGGCCGACGTCGAGCAGAACCGCTACCGGCTCACGGCCGTGCTCGCCATCGCGGGCGGCCTGACGACGACGGTGTTCGCCGCGTTGCAGATCTGGCTGAAGGACACGCCCTGGCCCGGCGTGCTCGTCGTGGCGGGCGGCGCGTTCGCCGCGGCCATCACGATCGTGGCCCGCAAGCGCGAGTCGCTCGACAAGTACCTCACCGCGCGCTCCCGGGCGGAACGGTTGCGCGCCTTGTACTTCGCGCACCTCGCCTCCGTGGCCCCGGCGTCCGAAGAGGAGCGTCAGGACAAGGTCGCCGATCTGGAGGCCGCGGTCAGCAACCGCAAGCACGAGGTGGTCAGGACATGAGCGACAAGCTGCGCCAAGCCCAGTTCGTGGAAGCCTATCTGCGGCACCGCTTCCAGGACCGGCTCGACCACTTCGAACGGGCCCGCAAGCGTTACTCCCGCGCGCGCACGTGGACGGTCGCGGTCGCCGCCGCGCTCTTCATCGCCGCCGCCGCGGCCGCCGCCGTGGGAATGGCGGACGGGCCGCGCAGGGCCATGTGGGGTTTCGTGGCAACGGTTCTGGCCGCCGCGGCCACCGCCGTGTCGCTCTACGAGGCCACGTTCGGCTTCCGCCGCCTGGCGCGGGAGAGCGCCACCACTTCCGTTGCGCTGCAACGGCTTGCGGTGGACGGTCCCACGCCGGACGACGTGGACGACGAACGGCTGGTCGCATTCGTGACCGAAGTGGAGTCGGTGCTGAGGTACGGCCGGTAAAGCCAAATCCTGGCGACAAACGCACGAAGTTCGTTCCAGGAAAACGCTTCCACGGTTTGTACGCTGCGTGGATGGTCGATTACGGTAAGCACGGGTTCTGGTGTTTTGGTCACCCAGTTGTCATGATGGCCACATCCCCCGATGCGGAAGCAGGCACGACATGACTTGGGCGCGTCCCGCGATCGCCGAGCCCGAAACCGGCACGTTTGCCGAGGCCAAGGCTCTGGAGAAGGAGCACAGCACGATTCAGAACAGCAAGGCGGCGCGCACCGTGGCCTGTCACGCCACGGACGCGCTCGACTGCGCCGACCTGCTGGAGATGCTGGGCCTCAGTGCTACGGAGGGCAAGGTCCGGGTGTAACCCCGCGACTGGATCCACCACTCGGCGACCAGCAGGTTCACCACGAACGACAGCCAGTTCGCGGTGGCGAAGACCATCAGCCCGTCCCCGTCGGGCATCAGAGCGCCGAGTGAAAGCCCCCACAGACGACCTGTGACGGCGGCGCCAGTGAGAGCGAAACCGCGGATCATCCAGATGCGGTGCTCGCCGAACTGGCGCCGCCTCGCCGTTTTCAGGCCGTACACGGCGGTCACGAACCACAGGACGGACAGCACCGTCAGTGGCGCCGAAGACGCCAGGCCGGCCAGTGACAGCTGCGCGCACACGACGCCGAGAAGAGACGACGGCAGCACGGCCCCGAAGTAGACGCGGCCCATCACCCGGTGCACCCGCGGGTGCCGGGCCCGCAGCCGCGGCCAGAACTGCGAGACACCCGCCAGGACGGCGACCGTTCCGGTGAAGATGTGCGCGACGAGAAGGCCGTAGTGGACCGCTCCGTGCAGCGGCGGCCGCGCCTGCTCCATGTCCAGAGTGACGTACGCGCTCGCGGCGAAGATCGTTATCGCCGCGCAGACGAGTCCCGACACCGCCAACCAGGCGGTGTACCCCCACGAAGTTTTCATACTCGTAAGGCTGTCAACGGTTTCACTCGAACGCGCTGGTGTCGGCCCCCGAGCAAGCAGTGGGGTGCGCCCTACTGGGATGATGTGACTCATGCGGACGGTCGAGATCTCCGAAGAGCCGATCAGGCTAGGACAGTTCCTCAAGCTGGCGCAGCTGGCCGAGGACGGCGGACACGCCAAAGTGCTCATCGAGGACGGGGAAGTCCACGTCAACGGCGCTGTGGAGGTCCGGCGCGGTGCCCAGCTGAGGCACGGTGACGTAGTGGTCGTCAACGGTGACGAAGTGCGCATTTCCGTTCGGCCGTAGCGCATTACTCCGTTCAGCGGTAAGTGCATGCACAATCGCAGTCGATCAGACTAGGGCCTGAAGGCCTGTTCTGAACGAAATACCCCGCGCCGTACGTACTCATTGTGTCCCTTGTGGACATCTGGAAACGCGTTACGTCGCTTTGGTTTCCAGTTGGTGAGACGCGCGTCACGTCCGGTATTCGGACTTCGGGAAACTTTTTTCCAGGGTCTGTAACGCCGATCCCGGTACGCGCGAATCACCGGTTGCGAGCTTCGGCTGCCGATCCAGTTCATCGGCGTTGACGAAGATCGCGGAGTCCGAAGAATCAAGGTCCTCGGGGTGACCTGTGCACGTGCACGTCCGGAATCGCCGCTGAGCCGGGGAGATCAGAACGATGAGTGAGCAGGTCCGCGCCGCCCGTGACGTCGACGGGTTGCGCTCCACGCTCAACACGCTGTCGGAACGCAGACAGACCCACCCACCCGTAGCGCGTTGGGAAAGTCGTTACCGCTATGCCGTGATCACCGCCGATGTGCTGACCGTTGCCCTGGTCGTCATCGCCGTCGGTGCCGTCATGAGCATGCGGCACACCGCTTTCGGTCCGCTTTCCCTCGCATTGCTGGACATACTCACAGTAGTCCTCGTCGTCGGCTCGCTCGCGATCAACCGCGTGTGGCAGCCGGCGGTCCTCGGTCAGGGGGCAGAGGAGTTCCGAAGACTCGGCCGGGGTTTGTTCGGTGCCGTCGTGGCGCTCGGCCTCGGAGCGCTCGCCGTCGACATCCCCGGCGCTCGCCTGTGGATCTTCGTCGTAGTCCCCGCGATCGCCCTGGTCGCGTTTCCCATGCGCTACCTCCTGCGCCGCCCGCTGCACCGCGGCCGCAGTGAAGGACGTTTCCTGCTCTCGGTCCTCGCCGCGGGAAACCTGGACACCGTCGAGGACCTCATCCACCGCACCAAGCGCGTCGCCCACCTCGGCTGGCGCGTGGACGCGATCTGCACGATCGACGGCCGCGGCCGCTCCGGCACCGAGGTCGACGGCGTGCCCGTCGTCGGCCAGCTGCGCGAGCTCGCCGAGCACGTCCGCCGCGGTGGGTACCGCATCGTCGCCGTCACGCCCGACGCCTACTGGACACCTCGCCGTCTCCAGCAGCTCGCGTGGGCACTTGAGGGCTCCGGTGCCGAAATGGTCGTTTCGCCCGGGCTCATGGAGGTCGCCGGCCCGCGACTGCACATGAGCGCCGTGCTCGGGATGCCACTGCTCCGCGTGAGCGAACCGGCACTGAGCGGATTCCGCCGACTGGTCAAGGAAGTCGTGGACCGTGTGGGAGCGTTCCTCCTCCTCGTCCTGTTGGCGCCGCTCATGTTCGCCGTCGCCGCGTTCGTGATGATCGACAGCCGGGGACCCGTGTTCTACCGCCAGAAGCGGGTCGGCAAGACCGGTGTGCCCTTCACGATCATCAAGTTCCGCACGATGGTGACCAACGCCGACGCGTTGCGCGCCAGGCTCGCCGCTGTCGACGAAGGCAACGGCGTGCTGTTCAAGATGAAGAAGGACCCGCGCATCACCAAGGTCGGCACGTTCCTGCGCCGCTACTCGATCGACGAGCTGCCGCAGCTGTTCAACGTCCTCGCGGGCAGCATGTCGCTCGTCGGCCCGCGCCCGCCGCTGCCGGAGGAGACCGCCAGGTACTCCTCGGACGTGCGGCGCCGGCTGCTGGTGAAGCCCGGCCTGACAGGCCTGTGGCAGGTGAGCGGACGCAGCGATCTCTCGTGGGAGGAGTCGGTGCGCCTCGACCTGCGCTACGTCGAGGACTGGTCGCTGGCCCTCGACCTCGTGATCATGTGGAAGACCTTCCGCGCCGTCTTCGGCGGTCAGGGGGCTTACTGATGGGGAACCAAGACGTGATTGGCCTTGCTGTCATCGGGGCCGGGTACTGGGGGCCGAACCTCGTTCGCAACGCCCAGGCCACCCCGGAGCTCCACCTGCGTCACCTGTGCGACCTGGACGTCGACAAGGCTCAGCGCGTGCTGGGCCAGTACTCGACCGTCCGCGCCACGGCGTCGCTCGACGAGGTTCTCGCCGACCCCGACGTGCACGCCGTCGCCATCGCCACCCCGGCCGCCACGCACCTGCCCGTCGCACTGGCGGCGCTGGAGGCCGGCAAGCACGTTCTCGTGGAGAAGCCGCTCGCGGCCAACTTCGAGGACGGCCTGAAGCTCGTCGAGACCGCGGAGCAGCGCGGCCTCACGCTGATGCTGGACCACACCTTCGCGTACACGTCGTCGGTGCAGCACCTGCGCAAGATCATCCGCGGTGGCGAGCTCGGTGACATCCAGTACATCGACTCCGTGCGCATCAACCTCGGTCTGGTGCAGCCCGACGTCGACGTGCTGTGGGACCTCGCCCCGCACGACCTGTCGATCTTCGAGGCGATCCTGCCCGACGACGTCCACCCGGTGGAGGTCGCGGCACACGGCTCGGACCCGATCGGCGCGGGCGTCGCGTGCGTCGGCCACCTGACCGTGCGCCTCTCCAACGGGGCGATCACGCACGTGCACGTGAACTGGCTGTCGCCGACGAAGATCCGCACGATGGTCATCGGCGGTTCGCAGCGCACGGTCGTGTGGGACGACAACAACCCGGCGCAGCGACTGTCCATTTACGACCGGGGCGTCGACAAGTCCCCGGAGCAGCAGAAGATCTCCTACCGCACCGGCGACATGGTCGCGCCGGCGCTGGTGGAACGCGAGGCGCTGCGCACGATGATGGCGGAGTTCGCCGCGTCCATCACCGAGAAGCGGGCACCTCTCACCGACGGCCGCGCGGGTCTGCGCGTGCTGGCGGTGCTGGAGGCGGCGTCGGAGTCGCTGCGCTCCGGTGGCGTTTTCGTTCCTGTTCAACAAGTTGAAGGCAAGGTGTCCTGATGTCTGCCCAGAACGAATTGGGCCAGCCGATCGCCGGTCAGCGCGCGCTCGTCACGGGCGGCGCTGGAACAATCGGGTCGTCGGTCGTGGACCAGCTCGTCGAGGCCGGCGCGGCCGAGGTCGTCGTGCTCGACAACTTCGTGCGCGGCCGCCGCGAGAACCTGGCCTCCGCCCTGGAGTCCGGTGTCGTCCGCATCGTCGAGGGCGACATCAACGACAAGGCGCTGGTGCGTGAGCTGACCGAGGGCATGGACCTCGTCTTCCACCTCGCCGCCATCCGCATCACTCAGTGCGCGGAAGAACCGCGCCTGGCGCTGGAGTGCCTGGTCGACGGCACGTTCACGATCCTGGAGGCCGCTGCGGCCGCCGGCGTGAAGAAGGTCATCGCGTCGTCGTCGGCCTCGGTCTACGGCCTCGCGGAGTCGTTCCCCACGAACGAACGGCACCACCCGTACAACAACGACACCTTCTACGGCGCCGCGAAGGCGTTCAACGAAGGCATGCTGCGCAGCTTCAAGGCGATGTACGACCTCGACTACGTGGCACTGCGCTACTTCAACGTGTACGGCCCGCGGATGGACGTCCACGGCCTGTACACCGAGGTGCTCATCCGCTGGATGGAGCGCATCGTCGACGGCAAGTCGCCGCTGATCTTCGGTGACGGCGCCCAGACGATGGACTTCGTGCACGTGCACGACATCGCGCGCGCCAACATCCTCGCGGCGAAGGCGCCGGTCACGGACACGGTGTACAACATCGCGTCCTCGCAGGAGACCTCGCTCAAGGAACTCGCCCTCGCGTTGCTCGCGGCGATGGACTCCGACCTGCCCCTGGAGCACGGCCCCGAGCGCAAGGTGAACGGCGTGACGCGCCGGCTCGCCGACATCAGCCTCGCGGCCACCGAGCTCGGGTGGAAGCCCGAGATCGAGATGGACGGCGGACTGCGCGACCTCGTCGCGTGGTGGCGTGCCGAGAAGGCCGCCGCCGAGCAGAACGCCTGACGGCTCAACCGCAAGACGCTCGACCGAAGATCGCGAACGAACCAGCAACGCGTTCGCCCGCAGGACTGCACGACCAGCACCACCCGCGAGCGCGGCGGCCCCGCCAGGTCGCCGCACTCGCGTCCAGTACCACCCGCGAATCGTGGCGGACCTGCCGTGATCGCACCGCGAACCGCACGATCGTTCACACCCCAAGACCGCGGACGCGGCCGACACCCCCAGGTCCGCCGCGTCCGCACCCACTCCGCGGCCGCCGCTCTGCTCCACCCGCCGTCGAGCAGAGCGGCGTCCGCGGACACCAACTCCGCCAACGAAGAGGTAGAGCTTTGATCCCGGTGATGCGGCCGTTGCTCGGCGAAGAAGAGGCGCTCGCCGCCGCCGAGGCCGTCCGGTCCGGCTGGGTGGCGCAGGGCCCCCGAGTCCGCGAGTTCGAAGAGGCGTTCGCCGCGTCCGTCGGCGCGCGGCACGGTGTCGCCGTGTCGTCGTGCACCACGGGCCTGCACCTCGCCGTGCACCTGCTCGGCATCGGCGCCGGCGACGAGGTCGTCGTGCCGTCGCTGAGCTTCATCGCCACGGCCAACTCCGTGCGCTACACCGGCGCGACCCCCGTCTTCGCCGACGTCGAGGTCGAGACCGGCAACCTGAGCGCGTCCACAGTGGAGCCCGTGCTGACCGACCGGACCCGCGCGGTCATGGTCGTGCACCAGGCCGGCGTGCCCGCCGACGTCGACGCCATCAAGGCGTTGTGCGAACCGCGCGGCATCGCCGTCATCGAGGACGCGGCCTGCGCGGCCGGCTCGACCTACAAGGGCAAGCCGGTCGGCACGAACGCGACCGTCGCCGCCTGGTCGTTCCACCCCCGCAAGCTGCTCACCACCGGCGAGGGCGGCATGGTCACCGTCGACGACGCCGAGTGGGCGACGAGGCTCAAGCGCCTGCGGGAGCACGGCATGAGCGTGTCGGCGGCCGACCGCCACCACGGCGGCAGCGCGGTCATCGAGCAGTACCTCGAGACGGCGTTCAACTACCGCATGACGGACATCCAGGCCGCTGTCGGACTCGTCCAGCTGTCCAAACTGGACGCGATCATCGCCCGTCGCCGTGAGTTGGCCGCGCGTTACCACGAGTTGCTGACCGATCTGGACATCACGACCGTTCGTGACCCGGAGTGCGGAACGACCAACTACCAGTCGTTCTGGGTCTGGCTGCCGGAGGGTGCGGACCGCCAGGAAGTGCTTGCGGGCCTTGCCGAACGCGGTGTGAGTGCCCGGCGCGGGATCATGGCGTCCCACCTCGAACCGGCCTACGACGGACATCCGGCCACGAACCTCCCGGTGACGGAGGCGTTCACCACCAGGACGCTGATCCTGCCGCTGTTCCACGACATGACCGAGTCCGAACAGGACACAGTCGTGTCAGCGTTGTCGGAAACTCTCCACGCACAGCGACTGACCGTGCGTGGTTGAAAGATAAAGATTCAACCGTCACTGGAACATTTTTGTGTTGACACGTAACAGTTCCAACCAGATCGCCGACGTTCGGAGTAGCAGCCCTGTGCTGTCCAGCGTAGTGCGCGGATCACACACGGTAACTCCGTCCGAGAGGTGAAACCCAATGGTGGCTCAGCAGTCGCGTCTCGTGCGGGTGCTTGTGATCACGGCATTAATCGCATCCACGATGTTCGTGCTCGGGGTCTTCAACCCGGGCAAGGCCAACGCCGCCCCGTGTGACATCCCCGTCACCAACAAGGTCGCGTGTGAGAACACGCAGACCGGCGCGGACGACTGGCAGGCGCAGTACCGGGACGACACGATCCTCGGGTACACAACGGACATCAGTTACAACGTGGGCCAGACCGTCAGCTTCAAGATGCTGACGTCCGCCTCGTCGTACAAGCTCGACATCTACCGGATGGGTTGGTACAACGGCAAGGGCGCCCGCTACATGGGCACGGTCCAGCGCAACACCCCGCAGAACCAGCCACCATGTCTGCGGGAAGAAGCGTCAGCGCTGATCGACTGCGGCAACTGGGCCGTCTCCCTCACCTGGAACATCCCGTCCACCGCGGTGTCCGGCATCTACTACGTGCGCATGACGCGCAACGACACCGGCGCCGAGAACGAGATGGCGTTCGTCGTCCGCGACGACAGCTCGCAGTCGAAGATCTTCTTCCAGACCTCCGACGCCACCTGGGTCGCCTACAACCGCTACGGCGGCAACAGCCTCTACTTCGGTGACGGCCCCGGCCAGGGCGGCTCCTCGTACAAGGTCAGCTACAACCGCCCCTACACCGGCGGCGACGGCGACGAGAACTTCATCTTCAACGCCGAGTACCCGATGCTCCGGTTCATGGAGCGCAACGGGTACGACATGAGCTACACGACAGACGTCGACTCGGCGCGCCGCGGTCAGCTCATCAAGAACCACAAGGTCTTCATGGCGGTCGGCCACGACGAGTACTGGTCGAACGAGCAGTGGAACAACGTGATGGCCGCCCGTGACGCGGGCGTGCACATGGCGTTCCTGACCGGCAACGAGATCTTCTGGAAGACCAAGTGGGACAAGAGCATGGACTCGTCCCAGACCGACTGGCGCACCATCATCTGCTACAAGGAGACCAAGGGCGCCCAGAACGACGGCACGAACACGTGGACCGGCACCTGGCGTGACCCGAGGTACAGCCCGCCCCAAGACGGTGGCAGACCCGAGAACGCCCTGCTCGGCAACATGTTCACGGTCAACGGCCGGCGCGACGACTCGCTCCAGGTCCCGGCCGCGTACGGCAAGATGCGGCTCTGGCGCAACACCGACCTGGCCAACCTCGCCGCGGGCACCACGTACACGTTCCAGCCCGGCACGCTCGGCTACGAGTGGAACACCGTCTACGACAACGGCTTCCAGCCCGCCGGTGTCGCGCAGATGTCGCGCACCACGGTCCAGCTCGACGGCTACTACGCGCTGAAGAACTACGGCGACGAGTACGGCTCCAGCACCGAGACGCACGCCATCACCTACTACCGGGCGCCCTCCGGCGCGCTGGTGTTCGGCGCGGGCACGGTGCAGTGGGCGTGGGGCGTCGACGACGAACACGCGTTCCTCACCAACACCCCGACGTCGGACAAGCGGATCAAGCAGGCCACCGTCAACTTCCTGGCGGACATGGGCGTGCAGCCCTACCAGCTGTGGGCTCCCGACCAGCTGACGATCTCCGGCGCCATCAACGACAACACGGCGCCGGGCGTGCAGATCAGCACGCTGCCCGCGCAGTCGACGGTCGGCCAGGCCTACACCTTCAGCGGCACCGCGATCGACGCCGCCGGCAAGGTCGCGGGCGTCGAGGTCTCGACCGACGGCGGCACCCGCTGGCACTACGCCAACTGGCAGGCCGGACAAACGTCGTGGAGCTACACCTACACGCCGAACCAGTCCGGCACGGCGCAGATCAGGGTCCGCGCGGTCGACGACTCGCTGAACCTCTCCACGCCGGTCAGCGCGACCCCGACCGTCACCGCGAAGACCTGCCCGTGCGGCATGTTCGCGGGCACCGAGGTCCCGAAGGTCACCTCCGCCGACGACAGCTCGCAGCTCGAGCTCGGCGTGAAGTGGCGGGCCGCGAGCAGCGGTTACGTCCGCGGCGTCAAGTTCTACAAGGGCACCGGCAACACCGGCACGCACACCGGCAGCCTGTGGAACAACAACGGTGACCTGCTGGCCACCGGCACGTTCACCAACGAGAGCGCGACGGGCTGGCAGACGCTGCTCTTCCCGCAACCGGTCGCGGTGAACGCCAACACCACCTACATCGTCAGCTACTACACGCCGACCGGGCACTTCGCGTACGACACCGGCGGTTTCTACCAGCAGCAGGCGTACATGCAGCCGATCACCGGTCTGCAGTCCGGTGTGGACGGACCGAACGGCGTCTTCCGCTTCGGCGCCGGCTTCCCGAACCAGACGTTCGACCACACCAACTACTGGGTCGACGTGGTGTGGGCGACGGACCCCGGTCCCGACACCCGCGCGCCGATCCAGAGCGCGATGTCCCCGGTCAGCAACGCCGGTTCCGTCGCGCTGAACACCACGGTGTCCGGCACGTTCGACGAGAACGTGACGCTCAACTCGGCCCAGGTCACGGTGACGGGCCCGAGCGGTGCGGTCACCGGCACCAAGACGATCTCGAACGACGCCCGCACGATCACGTTCACGCCGTCGGCACTTCTGGCGGCGGCCACGTCCTACACCGTCTCGATGAGGGCGGCGGACGCGGCAGGAAACCTGTCCACGCAGACGAACTGGACGTTCACGACAGGCTCGCCGCGCCCGGCGACCTGCCCGTGCACCGTCTGGGACGACTTCGCGGCACCGGCCGTGATCGACTCCGGTGACACCAGCGCGGTCGAGCTCGGCACGAAGGTCCGCTTCGACGGCAAGGGCGAGGTCCTCGGCGTCCGCTTCTACAAGGGCACCGGCAACACCGGCACGCACACCGGCTCGCTGTGGACCTCCACGGGTCTGCTGCTCGCGACCGGCACGTTCACCGGCGAGACCACGTCCGGCTGGCAGAAGCTGATGTTCAGCTCGCCGGTCCAGGTGCAGGCCAACACGACGTACGTGGTGTCCTACACCGCCCCGAACGGCCGGTACTCGGTCACCTCCGGCTACTTCAACGGCCAGGAGGCGAGCTACCAGTCGCTGCACGCGTTGCAGAACGGCGCGGACGGCGGCAACGGCGTCTACAAGTACGGCACGGGTTTCCCGAACAGCTCGTACAACGCCACGAACTACTGGGTCGACGTCCTCTACCGCAACGGCCTCAACGGTGACACCACGCCGCCGACGATCACGACCCGCACGCCGGCCGTGAACGCGACGAACGTGGGCCTGCAGAGCGCTCTCACGGCGACGTTCAGCGAGCCGGTCGACCCCGCGTCGGCGCAGATCTGGCTGAAGGACCCCAAGGGCGCCAAGCTGTCCGGCTCCGTGTCGCTCTCGGGCGACCAGAAGACGGTCACCTGGACGCCGTCCGGCAAGCTCGTCCCCGGCACGCAGTACCAGGCGCACGTGGGCATCGCGGACGTCAACGGCATCGCGATGCCGAACGCCGCGGAGTGGAACTTCACGACCACGACGACACCGACCTGCCCGTGCTCGCTCTTCAGCACGGCGACGGTGCCGGACGAGACGTCCGCGGACGACTCGGGTGCCTACGAGCTCGGCGTCCGGATCACCCCGACCCAGTCGGGCCAGATCACGGGTGTCCGGTTCTACAAGGGCACGGGCAACACCGGCACGCACACCGGTTCGCTGTGGAACGCCAGTGGCACGCGTCTCGCCACCGGCACGTTCACCGGTGAGACCGCGACCGGCTGGCAGAACCTGACGTTCGCCCAGCCGGTGATCGTCAGCGCCGGCCAGACCTACACCGCCTCGTACACGACGACCACCGGGCACTACGCGGTGAACGCCGGGTACTTCGGCACGGGTCCGGTCAACTCCGGTCCGCTGTCGGCCCCGCAGGAGACCAACGGCGTGTTCGTGCCCGGCACCGGGTTCCCGACCATGACGTACGGCTCCGGCAACTACTGGGTCGACGTGGTCTACCAGCCCAACGCCGACAACACGGCCCCGGTGGCGCAGTCGCACACGCCGCTGACCGGCGCGTCGGGCGTGGCGCTCAACACCACGGTCACCGTGTCGTTCGACGAGCCCGTCGACCTCAACTCGGCGCAGTTCGACGTCACCGACCCCGGTGGCGCGAAGATCGCCGGCACGAGGGCGCTGTCGCCGGACAGCAGGATGATCACGTTCACCCCGGCGGCACGGCTCGCGGCGTCCACTGTGTACTCGGTGAGCGCGAAGGCCGCGGACACGTTCGGCAACATGATGGCCAACCCGGTCACGTGGTCGTTCACCACGACGAACACGCAGACCTGCCCGTGCACGCTCTTCAGCGGGGCGACCGTTCCTTCGGTAACTTCGGCTGATGACAACGGCGCGTACGAGCTGGGCGTCAAGTTCACGTCCGCCACCAACGGCCAGATCACCGGTGTGAAGTTCTACAAGGGGGCCGGCAACACGGGCACCCACACCGGTTCGCTCTGGTCCGCGGACGGCCAGCGCCTCGCCACCGGCACGTTCTCCGGTGAGAGCGAGTCCGGCTGGCAGACGCTGACCTTCAGCTCGCCGGTGTCGATCACGGCGAACACCGAGTACACGGCCTCGTACACGACCACCACGGGGCACTACGCGGTCAACGCGGGCTACTTCGGCACGGTGACCTCACCGCCGCTGACCGCCTCGCCGTCGGCCGGTGTGTTCACCGCCGGGTCCGGGTTCCCGACCTCGACCTACAACGGTGGCAACTACTGGGTGGATGTGGTTTTCCAGTGATGAAACGGTGACCGCAAGGCCACTGCTGCTCGTCGGAGCAGGCGGACTCGCTCGCGAGACCCTCGCGGCGGTCCGCCTCCTCCCGGAGACGTGGAACCCCGTCGGGGCGCTCGACGACTCCACCGCCCTGCACGGCACCCTGATCGACGGGGTGCCCGTGCTGGGCGGGCTCGACGCTCTGAGTGAACACCCGGACGCGGCCGTCGTGCTCTGCATCGCCAGTGCGCGACGGTCGCTCGTCCGGCTGAACGTGGCTCGACGACTGGACCTGCCGGACGAGCGATGGGCGACCGTCGTTCATCCGGCGGCCGTCACCTCCGGCGCCTTCATCGGCGCCGGCACGATTTTGCTGGCGGGTGTCGTCATCACGACCCCGCTTTCTGTTGGACGGCACGTGGTGGCGATGCCCCAGGTGCTGATCACCCACGACGACGAGGTGTCGGACGGCGTCACGTTCGCCGGCCGCGCCTCGCTCGCGGGATCTGTGCACGTCGGGGAGGCCGCGTACCTGGGACAGGGAGCCATGGTGCGCGAGGGGTTGAAGATCGGCGCCGGTGCCGTGATCGGCATGGGAGCCGTTGTCCTGCAGGACGTTCCGGCAGGAGAGACGTGGGCCGGTGTGCCGGCCCGCCCGTTGCGTGGGGAGAGCGCGTGATCGAGATTCCGCTGGTGGACCTGCGTGCCCAGCACGAGCAGGTGGCCGACGAGGTGGCCGACGGCTGGGCAGAGGTGCTCAAGACGACGGCCTTCATCGGCGGCCCCCAGGTCGCCAGGTTCGAGTCGGAATTCGCTGCCTACCAGGAAGTTCCGCACGTCATCGGTGTCGGCAACGGCACCGACGCCATCGAGCTGGCGTTGCGTGCGCTGGGCGTCGGCCACGGCGACGAGGTCGTGCTGCCCGCCAACACCTTCATCGCCACGGCCGAGGCCGTCGCCCGCTGCGGCGCGACGCCCGTGCTCGTGGACTGCGTGGACGACACGCTGCTGATCGACACCTCGCAGGTGTCCTCTGTGGTCACTTCGCGCACCAAGGCCGTTGTGCCGGTGCACTTGTACGGCCAGGCCGCCCCGGTCGAGCTGCTGCCTTTGGGAGTGCCGGTCGTCGAGGACGCCGCCCAGGCCCAGGGCGCCCGCCGCAACGGCGTGGCCGTCGGTGGGCTCGGCGTCGCGGCCGCGACCTCGTTCTACCCCGGCAAGAACCTCGGCGCGTACGGCGACGGCGGCGCGGTGCTGACCACGTCCGACGCGATCAACGAGTCGGTCCGCCTGCTGCGCGAGCACGGGTCGCCGCGCAAGTACGAACACCCGGTGCTCGGCTTCAACAGCCGCCTCGACACGCTCCAGGCCGTCGTGCTCTCCGCCAAGCTGCGCCGCCTGGAGGCCTGGAACCAGGCCCGCCGCGCGGCCGCCTCCCGCTACACCGAGATGCTCGCCGACGTTCCCGGCGTCCGCGTCCCGACGGTCCTGGACGGCAACCTGCCCGTCTGGCACCTCTACGTCGTGCGCGTCGCTGACCGCGACCGCGTGCTGTCCTCGTTGCACGAGGCCGGCATCGGCGCCGGCATCCACTACCCGACGCCGCTGCACAAGACCGGCGCCTTCGCCCACCTCTCCGGTACCTTCCCGGTGGCCGAGTCGTCGGCCGCGGAACTGCTGTCGCTGCCGCTGTTCCCGGAGATCACCGAGGCGCAGCAGGCCCGCGTGGTCGAGGCCCTGAAGGAGGCGCTCTGATGTCCGGTGTCCGCGTGCACCCGCACGGCCTGTGCGAATCGGACGACGTAGGCGACGGCACGCGCGTGTGGGCGTTCGCACACGTACTGCCGGGCGCGCGCATCGGCCGTGACTGCAACATCTGCGACGGCGCGTTCGTCGAGTCCCGCGCCGTGCTGGGCAACAACGTGACGGTCAAGAACGGCACTTTGGTCTTCGACGGCGTGACGTGCGAGGACGACGTGTTCCTCGGCCCCAACGTGCTCTTCACCAACGACCTGCGCCCGCGCGCCCACGTCAAGAAGACGGGCGACGCGCTGGAGACGACCCTGGTCCGCCGTGGCGCCACCTTGGGCGCCGGCGCGGTCGTGGTGTGCGGCACGGAGATCGGCGAGCACGCGTTCGCCGCGGCCGGCGCGGTGGTGACGAAGTCGGTGCCCGCGCACGCGTTCGTGGCGGGCAACCCGGCCGTGGTGAAGGGCTGGGTCTGCGCGTGCGGCGCCCGGCTCTCAGATGATCTCTCCTGCCCCGAGTGCGCCACCCGGCACGAAGAGACCCCGGACGGCCTGAAAGCCGTCTGACAACGCACCGAGGCCCCCGGAAATGTCCGGGGGCCTCGCTCGTGTCAGGACCGCGTGCGGAGCTTGCTGAGGTAGTCGCCCTGCACCGGCACGTCGTACCAGTCCTCGGAGTGGATGAAGATCGCCGTCACCCCTGACTCGAGGTCGAGGTGCGTCACGCCCTCCTCGCTGCGGGCGGAGCCGTAGCCGCAGGCCGCCTCGTCCAGCGCGGCGAGAAAGTCCTCCATCAGCACCGAACCAAGCTCACCGACGTGCCGCGAGCCCAGCACCTCCGGGAGCCGCAGCGGGTGCTCCGGGCTCAGTTCGAGGTTGACCTCACTCGCCCGATCGCCGGACTTCAGCAGCGACAGGCTCTCCCAGTGGATTGGGTAGCCGTCGAACTCCGGGTGCCTCCGCAGCGCCGGGTGGGGTCTGCCAGGGCCGAGCAGGTCCTCCGCCTCGGCCAGCGCCATGCCCGCGTGCACCAGACCGATCCGGCCGGTCGTCGCGAACTCCAGCACCACGTCGATCACTCAGGCACCCACTCGCCGAGCTGGTCGAGCACGCGCACGTCGCCGTCGATCTTCAACGGCTCCAGCCCGCCCCGCCCGTAGAACACCATCAGGAAGTCGTGGGCGGCACCCTCGGCCGTGGCGTCCGGCGCGGTGCCGTCCGGCTCCACGACCCGCGCACCCTCCGCGGACATCCTGATCCGCCACTGCCCGCCCTCGTTGATCCGGTAGTCGACGACGGCGGGGTCGTACGGCCACGGGCTCGACGTCGAGAAGCACGTCCTGAGGAACTCGTCCACGCCGTCCAGGGCGATCTCCGCCGGAATCGGCTCCGGCGCGCCGACCGTGACCTGGGCGTCGTAGGTGTGGGCGGCGACCTCGTGCAGCTGGCGGCGGGCCGCGGTGGCGACGATCAACGGCGACTGCGACTCGCCCCACCAGCCCCAGCACGCGCGGTCAGGACCGGCCTTCTCCAGTGCGGCCAGGAGCAGCTGCGTCGACTCCGTCACCCACTCCACCAGGCGCTCGCGGGGAGCCTCGACCGGAGTCCGGTCGGTGGGGCCGTCCGTGATGATGCCCGCCCACTTGCGGCGGCCGTCGCCGATGTGCTGGACGAGGTCGAACAGCGTCCAGTCGGGGCAGGTGGGGACCTGGGCGCCGAGGTCGGGCGCGGTGGCGATCGTGGCGCAGAACGCGGTGGTCCGCTCCTCGATCAGGCGGAGCAGTTCGGGGAACGCAAGCGGGGTGTGCACGGCGGTTGTCTATCACCGGCCATCGCGGACCTGCCAGCGGTTTTATTGTCCGTTTTCACCCGTACGAGCCGTTCATTGGAGCTGCTTCAACAGTTAGCGTCCGGGAGATGACTGCGATCATTTCCACCGCGTACAGCCGCGACCTGGGCGACGAACTCCGCGGCTTGCGCGAAGCCTCCACCAGTCTGGGCGGTCGCGCCATGGCGGCGAAACTGGGGTGGGACCCGAGCAAGGTCTCCAACATCGAGACCGGCAAGGTCCGGCCCACGGAGATCGACCTCGCCCAGTACCTGGCGGTCTGCGACAAGGGCCTCGACTACCTCCAGGACTTCGCCGACCGCTACCGCCACGCCTTCGACCTGTACATCGTGCAGGTACCGGACAACCTGCGCACGCTCGCCATGGTCGAGGCCATGGCCAAGAAGATGTTCGTCTACGAGATCCTCGCGATGCCGGGCCTCCTGCAAACCGAGGCCTACGCACGCGCGCTCTTCCTCGAAACCGCTCTGGAATCCTTGGACGATGTCGAGCGCTACGTGGCGTTGCGGATGGAGCGGCAGACGATCTGGCAGCGGCCCTATCGCCCCGCGAGCGCGTTCTTCATCCACGAGTTGGCGCTGCGCTTGCAGATCGGCGACGCCAAAGTGATGGAGGACCAGTACCTCCGCCTTCTCTTCAACGCCCACGTCGTGCGGATCGTGCCGGCGAACGCGGTGGGCCTCGCCATGCAGTCGAAACGCACGTTGTTCGAGTTCGGCAAGGCAGCACCTGTGACCTACGGCGAGACGGACGTGGCCAAGGTTTTCGCGCAGGACGGCGCTGCCGTGGCGACAGCCAGGAAGCTCTTCCAACGGTTGGATGCGGTTGCTTTGGATGAGGAACAATCTCGGAACATGCTGGCGGCGTACGCCAGCGGACTTCGAGAGGACCCTCATGGCCTGCGAACGGACCTGGCGTAAGAGCTCCTACAGCGGCGGCACCGGCGACAGTGACTGCGTGGAGGTGTCGCTCGCCCAGGACGCACTCGTCCGGGACTCGAAGAACGCGGGCGGCGACGTTCTCGCGTTCTCGGTCCCTGCCTGGCGCAGCCTCGTCAGCTGGCTGAGCTGACCTCGGCCGACTTGCGTTCGTCCGCCTCCCGTTTGGCTATTCGCAGCAACGCCCCCGACACCCCGATGAGCATGAACGTCATCCCGGTGGCCACGCTGAACGCGAGCTCGTCGAACGTCGCGGCCCCCAGCGCGGACGTCAGCAGCGAGGCGACGAGGCACATGGCGATGCCGCGGATGTCCTCGTCGCGGGACAACGCGCGGGCCCGCAGCGCCGCGAAGATGCCGCCCAGGAACAGCAGCACGAACGCGATCAGGCCCAGGTAGCCGTTCTCGATCATCGTCAGCAGGTACTGGTTGTCGAGGATCGTGTACTTCGACGGCAGGAACGTGCCGAAGCCGCGGCCCAGCCACGGGTGTTTGGCGATCTCCAGCCAGGCGCCGTCGTAGTCCTTGGTGCGGCCCTGGAACGACGGGTCGTCCTCGATGTTGGAGAACATCGACGTGACCGTGCCGAACAGGCCCGGCACGACGACCGAGGCGCCGCCGAGGAACACCGCGCCGACGCCCAGCAGCGGCAGGCCTCGTTCGCGGGGGAGCAGGATCGCCATCACGATGCCCGTGATCACCAGGCCGAGGATGGCGGTGCGCGAAAGCGACAGGATGGACATCAGGGCCAGCAGCGACAAAGCCAGCCACCAACGGCCTACCGGTTCGCCCTTGTCCTTGGCGCGGAACACCATGTGCGCGGCGAACGGGACGCCGAGCACGCACACCAGGCCGAACTCGATCGGGTGGTTCACCGTGCCGGCCGGTCTGAAGAAGATGGAGCGGGACTCCAGCGCCGAGTAGCCGTTGTCCTGCACGCGCAGGCCCGGCAGCGTGATGTACGAGGCCAGGTCGAGGCCCAGGCCGAACTGGAACAGGCCGACGAACGCGCTGACCGTCAGGCACGCCACCATGACCCGCAACGCGCGGCTCAGCCGTTCGCCGTTGCGGATGCCGTCGCACACGAACACCGCGAGCGCCGACATCGACACGATGCGGATCAAAGCCGAGTCCGACACCGACAGTTCGTCGATCGGCAGGTAGCGCCGGGTCGCGAGGGCGTACGTCATCAGGTGCAGCATCACGTAGATCGCGAGGATCGTGCGGACGGCGTTGCGGCCCTTGGCCATGCCGAGGTGGTCGACCAGGTGCGCGGCGAACCACACGACCATGAGGCACATCGCCATGAACAACGCGGGCGGCAGCGTGATCGGGACGAACGCGATCGTGAACCTGGCCGGGACGACCAGCAGCGCCACCATGTAGAAGATGAGAAGGGTGGCGCCGTCGGCTCGCTGGGCGGTCAGTCGTCTTTCGTCGGCCATGCCGGGTCAGGTTTGGGAGCGGCGATGATGACGGTCTTCTGGTGCGCGTTCGGCATGCCCTGCGGCATCGGGCGCTGCGGCTGCGGCGGGCCGCCGTTGCCGTTGCTCTGGGGCTGGGGCTGAGGCCGGACCGGCGGGACGGGGGCCGGCGTGGTGTCCTTCTCGGACGGTGCCGGGTCCTTCTCGTCCTTGCTCTCCTTGCCTTCCTTGCGGCGCTTCGACTTGAGCATGATCGAGTCGGCGGCGAACGTCGAGGCGAGCGTCAGCAGGAGCAGCACGACCGTGGCCGCGCCGACGTAGCGGACCTTGCCGCCGATCTTGGCCGAGGCCGTCGTCGGCTTCACCAGGACCTGCGCGGTGATGAACGTCTGTTCGGGCGCGCTCAGCGCCTTCTGCTGCGCCGCGAGCTCCGCGACGGTCTTGTCGAGCACCTTGCCGACGAGCGCCTCCGCCGACTCGGCCGAGTCGGACTCGGTCGTGATGAACAGCAGCGGGCCGCCGACCGGGCCGGTGTTGGCGGTGTAGACGGACGTGGAGCCCTTGCCCGCCAGCTCTTCCGCGGTCTTCGGGTCGCCGAGGATCTGGGTGAGGATCTGCGCCGTGGTCGTGAGGCTGCCGTCGAACTGCAGCAGCGGGTTGACCTTGACGACGTCCTCGGGCTTGGTGTTGGCCGTGTAGCGGCCGCCCGCCGCGGGGGAGGTGAGGACCAGCACGCCGCTCGACTCGTACCGCGTGGGCACCGTGACGTAGACGTACAGCGCGAGGATCCCCGTGAGCAGCACTGCGGGCAGGGCGATGTACCACCGCCGCCGCAGCACTCGTACGGTTCCCCAGAAGTCCATCAAAATCCCCGATCCGCGGCTCGGTCTTGCGAACGCAATGTCCGTAGGGTATCGCCTGCTTTGAAAATCGGGGTGAGCTGCCAACTGTTACAGGCCGTAGCTGACGAGCGATGAAGGAAGGGAATCCAGGAGGCAGCATGCGTGCAGGACGTCTGACCGTGACCATCGCGGCCATTCTCGTGGTCATCGGTGGAACAACGGCTTACGTCGTGACAGCGGCCACCGACGCGAAGCAGCCGGCGGGCGCCGAACAGGTGTCGCTGGCCAAGACCGGCGATCTTCTCTTCGTCGATCTCGCGGGTGGCCAGAACCGGGTCGAGAAGCTCGCCGACGGCGGCTCTCGCACCCCGACGGAGCTGGCCTGCCAGCGGTTTTACGCCGCCGGTGGCACGAGCGTGTGCCTCAAGCTCTCCGGTCCGGGACCGACCTACGCGGCGGAGGTGAGCCGGGGCGGCAAGGTCGTGAAGACCGTCGGGCTGCCGGGCATCCCGAGCCGCGCGAAGGTCTCGCAGTCCGGGAACGTGGTGTCGTGGACGAGTTTCGTCACCGGCGACTCGTACTCGGTCCCCGGAGGCTTTTCCACCCGAACGGGATTTTACGACCTGCGCACCGGCGAGACGGTCGAGTCGCTCGAGCACTTCGCCGCCACTGTGGAGGGTGCTCTGCTCACGGCCAGTGACATCAACTACTGGGGCCTGACCGTGGGTTCGGACGACAGGACGTTCTACGCCACCCTCGCGAGTGGCGGGTTCACCTGGTTGGTGAAGGGCGACCTGGGCGCCAAGGCCGTGACGTCGTTGCGCCGTGACGCGGAATGCCCGTCGCTGTCGCCGGACGGCACGAAGGTCGCCTACAAGAAGCGCATCGGCCGCCTCGGGCCGTGGGACCTCGCGGTGCTCGACCTCGCCACCAACGAGGAGAAGCGCCTGCCCGGCACCGCGGGCATCGACGACCAGACCACGTGGCTGAACGAGAACGAGGTCGCGTTCGCCGCCGTGCCGAAGGACGCCAAGCTGCCCGCGGTTCACGTCGCGCCCGCCGACGGGTCGCAGCCCGCGCGGGTGCTGATTCCGGAAGCCACGTCGCCTTCGCCCGTCATGTAGAGAACGTGGGCGCGAGTCATGTGGCGAGTTCGCGGCGGAGCACCTTCTCGAGCTCATGGCCTGCCGCATCCCAGGACCGTCCCTCCACACTGGACGCGGCCGCGCGTGCGGTCGCGTCGAAGTCCGGCGTTGTGACCACTTCGGACAACGCACGCGCCAGTGAGTGCGGGGTGGGTGTCGCGTACCGGACGTGGTCGTTGTCCAGTACCACGCGGTTGAAGTGCGCGTCGTTCACGACGGGGATGCAGCCGGCCGCGAGCATCTCGTGCGGCACGAGCGACACGTTGGTCATCGACAGCGACAACCCGGCGAAGCACCGGTTGTAGATGGCGTTGAGGTCGTCCGGCGTGACCAGGCCGTGGTCGATGAACTGCGGGCCGAGGTCGCCGATCTTCTCGCCGTAGACGTGGATCTTGAGGTCGGGGTGCTTCGCCGCGAAGACCTCCAGCGCGAGGACGCCGAGCTCGTACGCCCGGCGCGGGGCCTTCTTGCGGGCGTAGAAGACGATGCCGTCGCGCTGGTCGTCGCCGAGTTTGTACCGGTCGGCGTCGCAGCCGAAGTCGAAGTGGTCGGCGGGCATGCCGTGCTCGTCGCGGACCTTGTCGGCGAGGAACCGCCCGGCCGTGAAGCCGTGCATGCCCATCCGGTAGGTGTTCTCCGCCAGCGCGTACAGGCCGCCCTGCGGGTAGAACCACGGTTCGTAGTCCTGCACGAGGTAGAACCTCTTGCCGGCGCACGGGTCGTTGAACGCCGGGTACGCGGTGATCCACGCCGTGGCGAACACCGCGTGGGCGTCCGCCATGCCGTCCGTGACGTCGTGGATGCCGCCGCGGAAGAACGGGAACGCCGCGCGGACACCGGGTTCGAGGTCGGCGACGGTGTTGCCGAACGTGTCGTACAGGTAGAGGTCGCAGCGGTGGCCCAGGTCCTCGAGGTGCCGGATGAGCCGGAACATCGTGGTGTGGCCGCCGGATCCCTTGGACGGGGGAGTGGTGACCCAGTTGATCGTGAGCCTGCCGTCCTGGGGGATCGGCGGGATGACGACGGGCTTGCGCTGCTCGACGTCCGCCGCGCGCACGTCCTCCAGCCGGACGGGCAGTTCCTCGCCCTCGGCCCCGAGCCGGCGCGACGCGGCCGTCAGCAGCCGCGCGCCGAGCTGTTTCGCGCCCTGCTCGCGGACGATCTTGGTGACCTGCCTGAGCCGCCTCACGCGCCTGCCCTCTTCTTCAGCACCGCAATGACCTCATGCCGCATCGGGAACACGACGACCGCGTACGCGAGGCACGCCGCCGCCCCGCCGACGAGGATCTGCAACAACTGGCTGTCGATCACGTTCCTGATCGCCAGCACCACCGCGACCATCACCACGCCGCCGAGGAACGGCCGCAGCAGCCGGACGCCGAGCGCCCCCGCCCGGATCCCGTACGGCTTGAACGTGATGAGGTACGCGGGCGTGATGATCAGCACCGCCACGACGACGTGCGCTGCCGCCACACCCCGGATGCCGTCGAGATGCGCGCCCAGTGCCAGCAACGGCACGAGCGCCCCGAGCCACACCAGGTGGATCACGAGGATCGCCTTGGACCGCCCGGCGGACGCGAGGAAGTCGTACCCGAGCTCCAGAGCGACCCGGACCGCGCCGAGCAGCACGAGCAACGCCAGCGCGGCCGCCGCGGGCGCCCACCGTTCGCCGTACACCACGCGGATCAGCGGTTCGGCCAGCGCCGCCAGCAACACGCACGCCGGCACGGTCACGAGCGCCAGCAACCCCAGCGCCCGCCCGAACGCCTTCTGGAACAGCTCGGGATCTTCGCGCACCTTGGAGAACGCGGCCAGCGACACGCTGCGCACCGGGGCGCTGAACGCCGCCACCGGCCAGCTCGCGAGGTTGAACGCCAGCAGGTAGAAGCCGAGCGGCACGGTCCCGAGGACCGCGCCGACGACGATGTAGTCGACGTTCATCACGCCGAAGATCAGCAGGCTCGACCCCGCCAGCGGCAGGCCGAACGCGAGGAGTTCCCTGGCCTGCACGGGATTCCAGCCGGGCCGGAACCGTTCCTTGGTGAGCCAGAACATGATGACGGCCGCGGACAGGTTCTGCGCGATCCGCTGCCACGCGAGGCTCCACGCCCCGAAGCCCATGATCGCCAGCACGACGGCCACCGCCGTGCCGCACACGAACGCGGCCGTGTCGGCGTAGAACTTGTGGTCCTGCCGGAAGTTGCGCTGCATCATCGCGCCCGGCACCGCCGTCGCGCCGGCGATGACGAGGGCGATCGACATGAGCTGGATGACGCCGGTCGCCTCGGGGGCGTCCATGGCGTTCGAGAACCAGGGCGCGCCGACGACGCAGATCAACGCCAGCAGACCGCCCGACGCGAGGGACAGCGTCGTGACGGTCGGGGCCATCTCCTCGACGGGGCCGTTGTGGCGGACCAGGGCCGCGCTGACGCCGAGTTCGGAGACGCTGAGGACGATGTTGAGGACGACCAGGGCGACCGCGAAGACGCCGAACTGCTCGGGCGCGATCAGGCGCGCGAGCAGGATGCTGATGCCGACGGCGGCGAGACGCTGGAGCAGCGAGTTGATCGCGCTCCAGCGGATGGCCGACGAGACGCGGCCTTCGAGCTGACCCTTGTCCTGCTCCACCGTGCTCACTGCTCGCCCCGCCACTTCCACTTTTGCGTGCCCACCCACAACTTCACTCTCTTGTAGGCGTGCGGGGCGAGGAAGAGTTGCGTCTTGTTCAAGAACTCGGGGCTGAACTTCTTGCGCCGCTGCAAGGCCTTGTACTCGGGCAGCGTCTCCAGCTCCGGGTAGGTCTCGCGAGCGAACTCCAGCAGTTCCTGCTCCGTGCCGTCGAGCTGGTTGCGGTCGTGCAGCCGCACGGCCCGCCACAACGCGTCCCCGGCGATCGCCTTGCGCGCCATCGCCCGCAACCGTCCCGGCAGCCCGGGGTTCTCCGCGAGCACCAGGTCGAACACGTCCCGCCGCTGCTCCAGGTCGGCGAACACGGACTTGAACGTCGTGCGCATCATCGAGTTCTCGTGCACCCGGTAGTACGCGCCGGGCTTGCCGGACACGTACCCGATGTCCGACACGGCCGCGATCCGCAGCCACATCTCGAGGTCACCCGCGTGGGGGAGGTCGGCGCGGTAGCCGCCCACCTTCTGCTGGATCTTGGTGCGCACCACGACCTCGGGCGAGGAGATCACGTTGCGGCTGCTGCGGAAGCGGTTCTCGATCCAGTCCTCGCCGCGCCACACCTTCGACGTCACCGGCAGCTGGGTGATCTTCGGCAACGCGTCGTGGTCGCTGTAGTAGACGACCCGGCCGTAGACCATGCCCACCGAGGGGTTCTGCTCGAAGACGGCGGCGGCGCGCTGCAACGCTCCCGGCGCCAGCAGGTCGTCCGCGGACAGCAGCACCGTGTAGTCGGCGGTCGCCCAGTCCAGCAGGCCCTCGTTGTAGGTGGCGATGTGTCCCTTGTTCACCTCGTGCCGGTAGCCCTCGACGCGCTTGTCGGCGGCCATCAGCTCGGCCATCACCTCGGGCGTGTTGTCCGACGACGTGTCATCGATCACCAGCACGCGCACGTCCACGCCTGGCTGGTCCAGGACGCTGCGGACGCACGTCGGCAGGAAGTGGGCGTAGTTGTAACAGGGGATCACGACGTCCACTGTGGGAAGCGTTGGCACAACCTGGGTATCGGTATCCCCGCGCATTCGTTAGCGCCGCAACGTTTTGGATCCGGCACGCGATGTAGTGGTGACCGGAGTAAGGGGAGTCATGGCCGACCACGTCATCCTGACGCGCTTCAACCTGCCTTCGAAGGGCGCCGAAAGTTACGTCCGGGCAAAGGAAGGATGGCTGACCGAACGCGTTGCGCTGTTCGAGCGCTACTGCCTGCCATCGGTGGTCGCGCAGACGGACAAACGGACGCGGTGGCTCATCTATTTCGACCCCGAATCACCGCAATGGCTCAAGGACAAAATCGCCTCCCACGGTGACGCGTACACGCCCGTTTACCGTCCGGAAGTGTCGCGGGAAGAGCTCAGATCGGACATCCGGTCGCTTTTCGGTCAGGTCGGTGAGGAACTCATCACCACCAACCTGGACAACGACGACGGCCTCGCGGTCGACTTCGTGGAACGCCTCTGCGCCGCCCCGCGCCCGACCACGACCGCGGCGTACTACCTGGTCAACGGCCTGATCAAGTCGCCGGGAGGCCTCTACCACCGGGTCGACCGGCACAACGCGTTCGTGAGCGTGCGCGAGTCCTGGGACGAGCCCGTCACGTGCTGGGCGCACTGGCACAACCACATGCACCTGCACTTCCCGGTGGTCGAGCTCGAAGGCGGGCCCGGCTGGCTGCAGGTCGTGCACGGCGGCAACGTGTCGAACCGCACGCGCGGCCGGCTCGTCTCGCCCGAGCCCTACAAGGCCTCGTTCGGCGACTCCCTCGACGACGTGTCGGCGCCCAACACGCTGGCGGTGGCGCAGGACCGGCTGGTCGACCAGCCGATCCGGTTCGTGCGCGACTCGGGCCGCGTGGCCGCGAAGAACGCCGCCATGAAGGTCCTCGGCAAGGGCGGCTTCGAGAAGATCAAGCAGAAGCTGGCGTCTCGCGGTTGATTCCGTAAGCGATGATCAGCGTCACGGTGAGTGCGCACAGCGCCACCGTGACGCTGAGTGAAAAGTTCGAGAACTGCAGAAGAAGTCCAAAAGCGACGGACGAAACGAGACGCCCCAGCGCCTGGCCCGTCTGCACCACGGACAGCCCGGAGGCGCGCAACGACTCCGGCGCGGACTCGCTCACCTTGGCCGACAGCACGCCGTCCGTCGCCGCGTAGAACAGCCCGTGCAGCAGCAGTGCGACGATCGCCACACCCATCCCGCCCTCCGGGATGAACAGCAGCGCGTACACGCCCAGCAGCAGCGCGTGGCCGCCCAGGAACATCCGCCAGCGCCCCACCCGGTCCGCGAGCTTGCCGAGCGGCGTGGCGGCCGCGAGGAAGACGACCGCCGTGCCGAGCGGGAGCAGGGGCAGGTAGCCCAGCGAGATGTTCGTGGCCTTCTGCACCAGCACGTAGACGAACGCGTCCGACACCGTCGCGAGGCCGAGCAGCCCGGCGCTGAGCGTGGTCCGGCGGAACGTCCGGTCGGTCAGCAGGTTGAGGCCCGCGCGGAACGACGGCCGCGGCCCCTTCGGCACCTTGTCGGTCGGCGTGTCCCGGACGAACGCGACAAGCACGATCAACCCGATGACCGCGAACGCCGCCGACACCGCGAAGATCGGCCCCGGCACCGTGCCGATCTGGAAGAGCAGCAGGAACGTGATCAGCGGCCCGAGCAGCGCGCCGAACGTGTCCATCGTGCGGTGCACGCCGAACGCCGCCCCGAGCCGGTCCTCCGGCGTGGCCAGCGAGATCATCGCGTCCCGCGGCGCCGTCCGGATGCCCTTGCCCGCCCGGTCCGCCGCCATCAGCGCGCCGATCCCGAACGGTGAGGCGCCGACCAGCGGGAAGAACACCTTGGTCACGGCCGAGAGCCCGTAGCCCGCGGCCGCGACGGCCTTGGGCCTGCGGAACTTGTCCGAGAGACCGCCGCCGACCAGCCGCAGCACGGCCGTGGCGCCGGTGTAGATACCGTCCAGCAGGCCGAACTGCGCGTAGCCCAGGTTCAGCGTGAACAGCAGGTACACCGGCATGAACGCGGTGATCATCTCGGCGGAGACGTCGGTCAGCAGGCTGACCGTGCCGAGCGCGAACACCGTGCTCGGCAACCGCTTGCGGAAGTCCGTCTTGGACGGACGGGAGGACGCGACGTACATGGCACCTACCAGCTGAGCGTTTGGTGCCACACCTCAAGGGACAGCAGCGTCCAGATGCGCGGCTGCTCGTTGCGGTCACCCGAGTCGTGGTCGTCGAGCAGCGATCGCACCGCTGCCCGGTCGAAGGTCTTGCCCACGAACGACGTGGGGCCGGTGAGCAGGTCGTAGGCCATGTCCCGCAGTCCATCGCGGAACCAGGCGTCGAGCGGCACCTTGAAGCCGGACTTCGGCCGGTCGACGATGTCGGCCGGCAGGTGCTGGCGCGCGACCTCCTTGACGACCCACTTCGTCGTGCCGCCGCGCACCTTCACGTTGCTGGGCAACGAGAACGCGAGCTCGGCGACCCGGTGGTCGAGGAAGGGCGGGCGCAGTTCGAGCGACGCGGCCATCGACATGCGGTCGCCGCGTTCGAGCAGGTTGTCGGCGAGCCAGGTGTGCGAGTCGGCGTACAGCATGCGCCGCAACGCGTCCCCGCGCCCGTTCTCGTACGGTGCGAGCACCGAGCGGGTCGCCGGGCCGCCGAGCAGCGCTGCCCGTTCGGACACCGTGAACGGGGCGAACCAGCCGCGCATGCGTTCGGCGTAGGTCGGCTCGGCGATGGCCCGCAGCGCGATGCCCAGCCGTGCCTTCGACGCCGGCAGCGCCTTCTCGATGCGCTTCAACGCGGCCGACGGCGCGAACCCGGCGAGGCGGGTGGCCTGGGCGAAGCGGTACTTGGGGTAGCCGCCGAACAGCTCGTCGCTGCCCTCGCCGGACAGCACGACCTTGACGTCGCGGCGGGCCAGTTCGGCCAGCCGGAACACGGCCACGTCAGCGGGTTCGGACAGCGGCGCGTCGCGGTGCCAGGAGAGCTTGGCCCAGCTGTCGCGGAAGTCGTCGGCCGTCACGATCACGTTGTGGTGGTTGCTGCCGACGAGCTTCGCGACCTTCTCGGCGTGGTGGATCTCGTCCACGCGCGGGTCGCCGAAGCCGGCGGAGAACGTGTGCAGCTCGGCGTCACCCCGTTCCCGGGCCACCAGAGCCGTGATGAGCGACGAGTCCACGCCGCCGGACAGGTAGGCGCCGACCGGCACGTCCGCGACCAGAGCGTCGCGCACGGAGGCCGTCAGGGCCTCGTCCACGAGCCGCACGGCCTCCTCGGGCGTGACGGACCGGATCTCCGACTCGCGCGGCAGCTCCCAGTACGGCGCGGTGCGCACCTCGCCCACGGTCGTGACGACCAGGTGGTGGCCCTGCGGCACCTTGCGCACGCCCCGGACCAGCGTGTGCGGCGCGGGCACCGAGCGGTGCGCCAGGTAGTCGTGCAGCGACTCGTGGTCGACCTCGGCCGCGCCGATCGCCGGCAGCAGCGCCTTGATCTCCGACGCGAACGCGAACATCTTGGCGTCGACGTAGTAGTAGAGCGGCAGGATGCCGAGCCGGTCGCGGAAGAGGTGCGTCTCGTTCGTCTTCGAGTCGTGGATCGCGTAGGCGAACTGACCGCGCAGCTTCTCGACGGCCTTGGGCCCGTGCTGCTCGAACAGCGCCAGCAGGACCTCGGTGTCGCCGTTCGTGCGGAACGGGTACGACAGCTCCTCGCGCAGCTGCCGGTAGTTGAGGATCTCGCCGTTGAACGCGATCTGCGTCGTGCCGGACGCGCCCGCCATCGGCTGCGGCGACCCGGCCAGGTCGATGATCGACAGCCGGGTGTGCGCGAAGCCGACCGAGCCCTCGCTCCAGAACCCGCTGTCGTCGGGGCCGCGGTGGTGCAGCCGCTTCGCCATCTCGGCGAGCACCTCGCGCGAGACGGGAGCGCCGTCGAACCTTCTGATGCCTGCGATGCCGCACATGTCAGCGGTCCTCCGCGATCTGCATGAGCTCGCGGGCCCGCGAGTCCCACGACGAGGTCAGCACGGCCGCGCGGCGTTCGGCGGGGGTCTTCAGGCCGCCGTCCTTGAGCGTGAGGCGGATCTGGTCGATGAAGTCGGCCTCGCCCTTGGCGATCCGGATGACGTCGCCGTACCGCTCGACCTCGGGGAAGTCCGTCGACACGACGGCCAGGCCCAGGGCCAGGTACTCCTTCATCTTGATCGGGTTGGCGTGCTTGATCCAGTCGTTGTCCAGCCACGGCATCAGCGCCACGTCGAACCCGCTGCCGTAGCCGGGGATCTGGTCGTAGCTGCGGAAGTCGAGCCAGTGCACGTTGGGGTACTTGGCGTAGCGCTCCATCGAGCAGGTCGCGTCGCCGATGAGCACGACGGACGCCTCGGGGAACTCCTGGGCGACCTTCTCGATGAGGTCGAAGTCGACGAGGTAGTCGTCGAGGCTGCCGAAGAAGCCGATGCGCGGGCCGGGGACGCTCGCGATGTCCGCGGGCAGCTCGGTGCGGCGGGTGAAGTGGTCGACGTCCACACCGTGGTCGAGGAAGTGGGCGCGGGTGCCGGTCAGCTTCGACTCCTCCTCCTGGAGGGCGCGGCTGACGTAGAGCACGGTGTCCGAATTGGACAGCAGCTGGTTCTCCAGCGCGGCGATCGTGCCCTGGTCGGCCTCGGGGAACGCCGAGTGCCGGTCGGAGCGGTTGAAGATCAGGCCCTTGGTCTTCATCGGCTCGACCACGTCCCAGGCGGTGGGGATGGTGGCGACGACGACGGGCGTGCCCATGCGCAGGAAGAAGCACACGGCCTTGACCTGGGTCCGGACCAGCACGGAGTTCAGCTTGCGCAGCCACGGCTTGCCGTAGAACGGCAGGGGAGCGGGCGTCATCACGTAGAAGTTCGGCGTGTCCTCGATGGGACGGCGGACCAGCTTCGCGACGCTCGCCGCCTTGCGGAGGATGCGGCGCAGGAACTGCGTGCTCTTGCCCGGCGACGGCATCCGCAGGCCGATGCTGTTGACCAGCAACACCTTGCGGTGCTTGGCGACCCGGCGCAGCAGCTGGAAGTCGGAGTGGGCGCGGTTGTGGTACCACCAGTCCTGTGCGGAGAAGCACAGGTAGCTCGGTCCCTCGGAGGCGACTTCCTCCGGCCAGCGACGCATGCTGAACAGCCCTTTCAACGCGGTGCGGTGCTTCGGCGACCGCGCGCGAAGCCCTTCGTTCACGACCATGGCGAGCCACATGAAGGCGGCGGCGAACCTGCCGTGCAGCTCGCGGTGCAGGCGGACCTTGTTCGAGGTGAGCATCGACCAGAGCCGGGCGTTCGTGGAGACCTCGCCGCCGATGTGCGTGACCACGGCGCGCGGCTCGAACCAGACGCCGCCGGCCCTCAGCATGTACTCGGTTTCCTCCGAATAGAGGAAGTACCGTTCGTCCAAAAGGCCGTGCTGCTCGATGACCTCGCGCTTGACCAGCCACGCGCAGCCCGTCGCCCAGTCGGCGTGGTGGGCGCCCTGGTAGGCCTTGGTGTCCGTGACGGTCTCGCCGAGGCCGATCGCGCCTGCCCGGCCGCCACCGATGAGGGCCTCTGCGAGGGCGCCTGGTGCGGTCGGCTTGCGGCGCAGCGAGAGCGAGAGTGCGCCGTTCTCGTCCACGAGCTTGGGCGCGACGATCGGCCTGTCGGCAGCGCGCAGTGATTCCACGGCTCCTGGGTGCAACCGGATGTCGGCGTTCAGGATGAGAACGTCGTGTCCTTCTGCCGCTTTAATGCCCAAATTCACACCCGCGGCGTATCCACCGTTGACGGGACTGCGCACGATTTCCACGCCGGGGCGAGTGGCGGCCGCCACAGTTCCGTCGGTGGAGGCGTTGTCTACGACGATCACTTTCACGTCATCCGGCAGCGAGTCAAGACATCCGCCGATGACCTGTTCGCTCTGGTAAGTGACGATGACCACCGCGACAGGTGACCGCTCCACAACCGCTCCTCGCTTTTCGGGCCTCTGCGCGTACATCGAGCCGTTTGCAACCTCCGTTACGAGATTCGGGTCGGCTGTAACCGTTTGGCCTTCCAGAACGAGAACCAGAGCGTGACGTCATCGCCTCACGTGTTGATCATCGTGCAGAACCTCCCCGTCCCGTTGGACCGCCGGGTGTGGCTGGAATGCCGCGCCCTGACCAACGCCGGGTACGAGGTTTCGGTGATCTGCCCCAAGGGTCCGGGTGATCCCGCCTACCAACTCCTCGACGGAGTGCACATCTACAAGTACGCTCCGCCGCCCCAGGCCGAGGGCGCGCTGGGCTACGCCTGGGAGTTCCTGTACTGCTGGGTGCGCACGGCGTTGCTGAGCGTGAAGGTCGCCGGCCGCAGGCGATTCCACGTCATGCAGGCGTGCAACCCGCCGGACACCTACTGGGCGTTGGCTTTGTTGTGGCGTTTGGGTGGCGTGAAGTTCGTCTTCGACCACCACGACCTCAACCCCGAGGTGTTCCTCTCGCGCTTCGGCGAGCCGTCCGGGTTCGCGGGCAAGATGCAGTACCGGATCCTGAAGTGGCTGGAGCGCCGGACGTTCCGGACGGCCAACCGGGTGACGTCGACCAACACCTCGTACCAGAAGATCGCGTGGACCCGAGGCGATGTGCCGCCCGAGCACACCACCGTCGTGCGCTCCGGTCCGGACACCACCGTGATGCGGCCTGTCGAGGGCGTGGACGAACTCCGACGCGGCGGCAAACACTTGGTGGCCTATCTCGGAATCATGGGACCGCAGGACGGCGTCGACGGGGTCCTCGAAGTCGCACGGAGAGTTGTTTTCGACCGCGGCAGGACCGATGTGCGCTTCGCGCTGCTGGGGTTCGGCGACTGCCTGGAAGACCTGAAGAAGCAGGCCACGGCCTGGGGGCTCGATCCTTACGTCGAGTTCACCGGACGGGTTGGGCCCGAACAGATCACCCGCTACCTGTCGACTTCCTCCGTCGGACTGGGCCCGGATCCGTTGTCGCCTTTGAACGACGTGTCCACTATGAACAAGACCATGGAGTACATGGCCTACGCGCTGCCGGTCGTCACGTACCGGTTGCAGGAGACCGTGGTGTCCGCGGGCGAGTGCGCCGTGCTGGTCGAACCGGGTGACGTCGAGGGCTTCACGACGGCGCTGCTCGACCTGCTCGACGACGCGGAACGCCGCGCGCGGCTGGGCTTCGAGGGCCGGCGCCGGTGCGAGTCCGTGCTCGACTGGCGCCCGCAGGCCGAGAACTACGTGGGCGTGTTCGACGGGCTCACCGGCTTCGTCTCGCGCGGCCCGTTCCCCGACGGCCGGCCTGAGCTCGTGGCCGGCGTCGACCAGTGGGGCAACAAGATGATCGACGTGAGCGACGACGCCGTGCTCCGCGCGTTCGCCGTGAACCGAACGGGAGAATGATGTTCGTCAGAAGGATCGCTGTCGTCGGCACCGGCTACGTCGGTCTGACCACCGGTGCCTGCCTCGCCTCGCTGGGCCACCGGGTGGTGTGCGCGGACGTCGACGCCTCGAAGGTCGAGCGGCTCTCGCGCGGTGAGGTCGACATCCTCGAACCGCGTCTCGCCGAGCTCGTCGCCGAGGGTCTGGCCTCCGGCCGTCTGTCGTTCGTGCTGGGCGCGTCCGCGGCCGTCTCGGACGCTGAGGTCGTGTTCCTCTGCGTGCCGACGCCGATGGGTGTCGGCGGCATCGCGGACCTCCAGGCCGTCGAGTCCGTTGTGGACGAGACGCGCGACCTGCTGCCGTCCGGCTGCGTGATCGTCAACAAGTCCACCGTGCCGGTGGGCACGTCGATCCGCACCGCCGAGCTGCTGCGCCGCGACGACGTGGCCGTCGTGTCGAACCCCGAGTTCCTCCGCGAGGGCTCGGCCGTGCACGACTTCCTGAACCCCGACCGGATCGTCGTCGGCTGCGACCAGCAGGACGCGGCCGAGCGCGTGGCGGCGCTGTACGCCCGCCTGGGCGCGCCGACGGTGCTGACCGACGCGGCCTCGGCCGAGATGGTCAAGTACGCCGCCAACTGCTTCCTGGCGATGAAGCTCTCGTACGTCAACGCGGTCGCCGAGCTGTGCGAGCGCCTCGGCGCGAACATCACCGACGTCACCGAGGGCATGGGCTACGACAAGCGCATCGGCCAGGCGTTCCTGAACCCCGGCCCCGGCTGGGGCGGCTCGTGCCTGCCCAAGGACACGCACGCGATGCTCCAGGTCGCGGACGCGGCCGACTTCGAGTTCCGCCTGCTGCGCGCCACGATCGACACCAACGAGCGGCAGCGCCAGCGGATGGTCGAGAAGGTGCGCCTGGCCGTCACCGGCAAGCGCGGCGGCTCCCTGTCGCACGTGCGCCTGGGACTGCTGGGGCTCACGTTCAAGGCCGGCACGGACGACCTGCGCGACTCGCCGGCGTTGGCGGTCGCGGCGTTGCTGAAGCAGGCGGGCGCGGAGCTCGTCGGCTACGACCCGGCGCTCGCCGGTGGCACGGACCTCGGCGCGGTGTCCGTTGTGGACGATCCGTACGTGGCGGCGAAGGACGTCGACGCGCTGGTCGTGCTGACCGAGTGGCCGGAGTTCCGTTCCCTGGACTGGGCGCGTCTCGCGGAGACCGTGCGGCAGCCCGTTGTCGTTGACACGCGCAATCTTTTGGACCCGGACGTGCTGCGTCTCGCGGGCCTCACGTGCACGTCGCTCGGGCGCGGCTGAGTCCTTTTAAGACTGTCCTCTTAGCTCAATGGTGTGACAGGGCGCGCGAGGTTGTTGTGCTGGCGCTTTGATTCCCGGCATCACCCGGTGGGACTCGCCCGCCGGGTCTTGTCGGGGAGGTTCCCGTGGCTGGACTCATGGACATGGTTCACGGTCTCATGCACCAGGCGACTGACTTGCTGGAGCAGGCGAGCGACCTCGCGTCGAGCCTGCTGTCCGCGCTGCCGCTCTAAAGACCGGCGAACAGGTCTGTCTCCGGCAACGGGGCGTTCGTCCGGTCCAGGTCTCGGAAGTAGTGCTCCCACTGCTTCTGGTCGGCGGACGCCCCCACGCTGATGCTCGTGGCTCCCTCGGTGGCGGTGAGGTAGAGCTTCTGCGGGATTCCCGTCCGGTAGACCGCGAGCTTGGTCGCTCGGAGCGGTCCGTTGTAGTCGCAGACGACGACCTGCGGTTCGTACTTCTCGATGAGGTCGTACGGGTCTTCTGTCTCCACGTGCGTGACGCCGAGTTCTGCGGCTTGGTTCCGCACGTTCTCGTTCTGGCTGTGCACCACGGTTCTGACGCCCTGAGCCGTGTAGAGCTTCAGCGTTCCGGCGGTGGTGGTCAGGTCGTCCGCCAGCACGACCAGCAGGGTCCTCACCACCGCGGCAGGTCCGGTCCGTGGTGGGTGATGCCGGCGAACAGGTCGGTCTCCGGCAGCGCCGCGCCGGTGGTGTCGATCGCGCGGATGTACGACTCGGCCGCGAACCGCTGCTGCGCCGTCAGTTTCCCGATGAGCGACTGGCTCTCGTAGCAGTGCAACGCCTTGCGCTTCACGTCCGCGACCCCGGAAGTGTCCACCGTGGTCGTGGCGAGGCTGTCGTGCGCCTCCAGGTACAACTTGGCCGGGATGCCGGTCTCCTTGACCGCGTGGTGCGCGACCCGTGCCGCGTGCACGTGGTCGCGGTGCTGGTGCGGGTTGTGGTGGTCGTGCGTGACGACGATCTGCGGCCGGTAGTGCTCGATCAACGCGGCCACCCGTCCCGCCGCGGTCTCCACCGGAATCGAGCAGAACGCACCCGGCAGCAGCTGGCCGGTCTCGCCGGAGTCGTGGTACCCCAACAGTTCCAGGTCCGTGACGCCCAGCACGTCACAGGCCGCGTTGAGCTGAGCCCTGCGCCGTGCCGCCACCGCCTGCGGGTGGTGGTTGAGCTCGCCGGGCTTCGCTCCGTCGGGCATGTCCCCCAGCTCGCCGCTGGTGCACGTGACGAGCACGATCCGGACGCCTTGGCGGGCGTAGTGGGCCAGGATTCCTCCGGTCGACCGCGACTCGTCGTCGGGGTGAGCGTGGACGGCCAGCAAGGTTCTCGGTCCATCGAACTGCACGCGGGGGAAGGTACCTCGAAACTATTGTCTTGCGGGTGACCGACTTGCCGTCCACTTCGCCCACTGCGTCTTCCGCGTCGACTTCCGCGTCGCCTTCTGCGGAACCTGCCGGGGCGCCGCCTGTTCTGCCTTCCGGATTGCAGCCGGTGGAGCTCGCCCGGCACCTGCAGTCGCAGATCTCCCGTGGGCATGCCTATGCGCGGTCGCGCAAGCAGCGGTTCAGGTGGAAGTCCGTAACTGTCCGACTGACCACTTTGGTGCTTTCGGCGGTGTCCACGATCATTCTGGGACTCCAGAACCTCGATCCCTGGACTGGGACTGCGTTTTCTCTGGTCGCGGTGGTGACCGTGGTGTCCGCTTTGGAGCCGTTCTTCGCCTGGCGGTCGTTGTGGGTGTTGATGGAGGAGGCCAGCTACAAGTTCCATCGGCTGGAGGATGATCTCGGGTACTACATCGCGTCCACTCCGGCCGATCAGGTAGATGCGGAGCGGGTGCGGGAGATGTTCGAGCAGTACCAGGAGATCTGGGACTCGTTGAGTGGGCGGTGGTTGAGGTTCCGCGACAACGCGTGAGGTGGGGTCGCGTCACCTTGTGCGGTGGTTGGGTCGGGCGCAAAGATCTTGGACGAGTTTTGGTTGCGTCATCGCCGCTGGCGCGTCGATAGAGATTGGGGCTTGACTTCGGGGCCCTTGCGAGGTGCTCATCGGCCGGAAAAGGCCGGGCTGAAAAGCGCCCGGCCGAGCTCGAGAAGCTAGCACCTCGCACCCAAAGTCAAGCCCCAATCTCTTCGGCTGCGTGGTTGCGTTTGTGCTGGTACGTCACGTCATTACCGGTTGCCGTGGTGCGCCCAGGAGGGACGCCTCGCCTTCGGCATTGCGTTGAGGCAAGGAAGCTCGGCTGCGCCATTGCCGGACGCGCGCTCGTACGGGCTCGCCTTCGGCTTCGCGTGTCCTAAAGCCATTGCTGACCTGAGTCTTGGCCCCACCCGTCTTGGCTCACCACCGACCCACGCGCCCCGCCACCACGCCCCGACTACTGCCGCTTGGCCACCTCGCTGAGGGCCTCTGCGCTCGGCGACCTCGTCCCGGCCGCTGCCGCTTGGCCACTTCGCCTCGGCTGCTGGCGCTTGGCGCCGCTGCCGCTTGGCGACCTCATCTCGACCGCCGCCGCTTCGCCGCCTCGCCCCGGCCACTACCGCCCGCCCACCCGTCCGCCTCGCCTCGCCTCGCCCGTGCCCTCGCCCACCTCGCCTCGTCCGCGCCCCGCCCACCTCGCCCATGCCCCTCGCCGCCTTGCCTCTGACCTGCCTCGCCCCTGGCCTGCCGCGGGGCAGGATGGGGGCATGAGGCCTGTCGCGCGTCGCATGTTCGAGCTGTTGGAGCCCATCTGCCTGGTCACCTTCTTCGCCGACGAGTGCGGGGAGGAGTTGGCCGCCCTCGGGCACCCCAACTACTGGTCCGGCTACTTCGCCAGCCGGGCGGCGCCGTTGGGGCGGGTTCCGGCTGAGGTCGTGCACGCGGCGTTCTACAACTTCGGGCCCGGCGAGGCCGCGCGGCACATCCCTCGGGCGTGGGAGACGATTCCCGCCGAGGCGTCGTTGGCCGCTCGGGAGCGGGGGAGTGCGGCGTCGGTGCGGCGCATCCTGGGGGAGCTGGCCGGGTCTGACGAGGTGGTGCGGGCTGCTGACCTGGTGACGAAGGCTGCGGTGAGTGCCTCGACGGTCGGGCGGGTGATGTATGCCGGGATGCGCACGGTGCCTGTGCCGGTGGAGCCGGTGGCTCGGTTGTGGCACTCGGCGACGATGTTGCGCGAGCATCGCGGGGACGGGCACATCGCTGCGCTCGTGGGGGCGCGGGTCGGTGGGATTGAGGCGCACGTGTTGTCGGCGTTGGCGATGGGGGTGTATCCCGCCGAGTCGTTCGGGCGCATCCATCACCTGCCGAAGGAGCTGTTGGTGTCGGTGATGGGTGGGCTGCGGGCGCGCGGGGTCGTTGACGCGGACGGGCGGTTCACGGACGCTGGGCGGGAGCTTCAGCGGCGGATCGAAGTGCTCACGGACGAGTTGGCTGAGGAGCCGTACGAGGCGTTGTCGGTTGAGGAGCTCGGTGAGTTGGTGGCGGTGTTGGAGCCGCTGTCCGCGAAGGTGAAGGCCACGCAGTGATGCCTGCACCGCCGGCGGGGGCTCGGCGGTGCAGGCATCACGGAGGGGAATTGCGGGGAGGGGTTACGGGGTGCCGGCGGGCTTGCCCTTGCCGTCGGCCGCGTTCGGGTCGTGCAGGAAGTTGTCCTGCCAGACCGCCCACTTGCCGGAGGCGCCCTTCTGGCTCACGTAGGCCGCGCCCCAGCCTGTGCCGGTGAAGCGGTTGTTGATCGACTTCATGTTGCGGCCGTAGGTGTTGCCGAAGCCCGACTCGAGGCCGAGCTGGTAGCCGCCGCCTTCGAGGAGGTTGCCTTCGACGGTGACGTTGTCGATGTCGCCGCCGTAGGTCTGGATGAAGAGGGCGCCGGTGTCGTTGCCGGTCGAGCAGTCGATGCGGTTGTTGCGGAACGTCAGGGTGCGGCCCGCGTTCTTGTCCAGCGGGAAGTCGCGGACGGTGGCGCCGTCGTTGTGGCTCTCGCCCTCGGAGCGCAGGCCGCGGACGTAGTTGCCCTCGGCGAGGCCGCTCAGCGAGCTGCCGGTGTTGTAGAAGCAGATGCCGGAGCCCATGCCGCTGATGTAGTTGCGCTGCAGGGTGCCGACGCCGAGGAACGCGCAGGAGCCCGCGATGGTCTTGGCCGACAGGGCGGAGCCGTCGATGTTCGAGTCGCGGATCGTCACGGGGGCGCCGGTGACCTGGCAGGAGTTGCTGCCGCACGGGCCGTTGGTGGTGATCAGCGGCTGCGTCTCGCCCGCACGGGTGGGGCGCACGCAGGACTTCTCGATGGTGATGTTGCCCGCGAAGAGCGTCAGGGTCTGCTCGATGCGCTTGCCCGAGATCACGGTGCCGGCGGCGGGGGAACCCGAGCCCGTGTAGAGCGGCAGGGAGTCGCAGTTGAGGCCGTGCGCGGCGAGGCCGGTGTTGGCCTGGGTGAGCTTCCAGCCGGGGGAGCCCGCGGGGGCGGGGGTGTTGGCCGGCGGCTTCACGGGGCCGTTCGTGGCGGACTTGGTGGTGGAGCTGCTGCTGGGTGCCGCCGAGCTGCTCGGGGCGGCGGAGGAACTGCTGGTTTCGGTGCTGGTCGAGGTGGCGCTGGTGCTGTCGGCGATCGGGGTCGGTTGGGCCGCCTTGGTCGGGGTACAGGCGGCTAACGCGATGACACCACCGGTCAGCAGTACGGCCAATCTCAGTCTCACGGCTGGTTCTACCTCCACGCGCGCTCACGACGGGGGACCGTGAACTCGCTAATTGTGTCGTCGGCCGTTGCGGAATGTGTACAAAACTCGTGCGACGGAGTTCGTACGGGGCCTTTGAACGCACAGCACGATGCACGGCACGAACGGAGGAGTCAAGCGCAACCCGTTGGGGTGCAACATCATCTTCCGTCCGGCGGGGAATGCTCCATCCGTGTGAGCAGGTAGATCACGGTTTTATCACCGAGCCATATGATTCTTTGATGTGTGAGATCAGCGACCCGTGAAAGCTGCCCGTCCGGGACCCTCCGTGAGGAAGCTGTGCACAGCGCGTGGCAGGTCCTCTGTCTCGTACAACGCCGCCGCGATCGTCGTGACGTGAGCGTCGGCCTCCGGGACGCCACCGTTCTCGAAATGCGCGAGCACCTGTTTGGTCGCAAAGTGTGCCTGCGTCGGGCCGGTCGCCAGAGACAAAGCGAACTGCTCGGCCGCGAGCGCGAAGCCCTCGTCCGGAAACACTCGGTTAACGACATTCCAACGTTCGAGGGTCGCCGCGTCGTAAAGGTCGCCGGTCATCACGAACTCCTTCGCGCGACCCACCCCCGCCCGGGCCGCCAGCCGCTGCGTGCCGCCCATCGTCGGCGTCAGCCCCACGACCTTCTCCACGAGCCCGAACCGCGCCGACGACGACGCCACGATCAGGTCGCACGCCACCGCCAGCTCGAAAGCCCAGGTCAGGCACAACGCGTGCGCCGCGAACACGGTCGGGATCGGCAGCGCGGCGAGCCGCTGGGGCAGCACCAGCATGCGGTCGAACAGCCGCTGGGCCTCGTCGCGGTACTCCTGCTGCGCGAACAACGACACGTCGACGCCGCCCGACACGACCTTGCCCGTGGCGTTGACCAGCAACGCCCGCGCGTCGCCCAGTTCGTCCAGGGCCTCGTGGAACTCCGCGTCGAGGTCCAGGGAGTACAGGTTGAGCGGCGGCGCGTCGATCGTGATGATCGCGAGCTCGTCCCGGCGGGTCAGGTGGATCTTCAAAGTCACAACCAATCGCGGCGCTTGAACATCAGGTACAGAACGTAGGAGAGGGCGAAGATACCCAGCGTGGACACCCAAAAGCCCCATTTCTGCTCAAACCCGGGGTAAGGGACGTTCATGCCGTAGTACCCGGAGATCGCCGTCGGCACCGCGATGATCGCGGCCCAGCTGGTGACCTTCTTCATGATCGAGTTCAGCTTGTTGCCCTGCACGGCCACCTCGGCCTCGCGCAGGTTCGTCACCAGCTCCCGCATCGACTCGGTCAGCTCCGCCGTGAACAGCGTGTGGTCCTTCACATCGAGGTAGTACGGCATCATCGCGTCGTCCACGAGGTCGTGCTCGCGGTGCAGCAACGACCCGAGCACCTCCCTCATGGGCAGCGCGACCCGCCGCAACTGCACCAGTGCGCGCCTCAGCTGCAACGCCTTGCGCCCGACGTGCGGCTTCTCGTCGTAGATGCGGTCTTCCAGCGCCTCGATCTCGTCGTCGAGCTTCTGGGCGGCCGCGTACTGGCCGTCCACGACGTCGTCCAGCACGCCGTGCAGCAGGAACCCGACGCCGGACGACGCGAGCTGCGGCGCGCTGTCCCACCGCCGCACCACGCCGCCGAGGTCGTAGTCCTCGCTCTCGCGCACCGTCACCAGCGCGTTCTTCGCCACGAAGACGTCGACCTCGCACGTCCTGATCTCGTGCTGCTCGTACCGGACGGCGTAGACGCTGAGGAACAGGTGGGTGGGGTAGCGGTCGACCTTCGGGCGCTGCCGTTCGGTGAAGGCGTCCTCGATCGCGAGCTCGTGCAGACCCAGTTCGTCGCGGAGCAGACCTATCTCGTCTTCGGACGGCGCGCACAGGTCGAACCACACCACGGCGGAGTGATCTTGGAGATGCTTCGCGATCTCGCTGACCGGGAAGTCCCTGTCCACGAGTTCGCCGTTGCGGTACAAGCGGGTCCGACCCATGGGTGACAACGATACGTAGATCTACTCAGATGTGAGGTTTGAGCCCGAGTTCCCGCTACCCTCGATCCGGTGAAGGTGGACCAACCACAACGCATAGGCGACTACCTGCTTCTGGGCAGGCTCGGTCGTGGTGCCATGGGAACGGTCTACCTGGGACAAGGCAGCGACGGACGCCAGGTGGCGGTCAAGGTCGCCCGTGCCGAGCTGGCCGACGACCCGCGCTTCCGGGAGCGGTTCCGCCGCGAGGTGCAGATGGCCCGGGCGGTCGGCAGCGCCGGCACGGCGGCCGTCGTGGACGCCGACACGCGCGCGCCGCGGCCGTGGATGGCCACCGAGTACGTGCCCGGCCCGACGCTGCAGGAGGCGATCGAACGCCACGGCCCGTTGCCGGAGCACCATTTGAGACGACTCGCCGAAGGTCTGGCCGAGGCGCTCACCGCGATCCACCGCGCCGGTCTCGTCCACCGCGACCTCAAGCCGTCGAACGTCCTGCTGGGCGCCGACGGCCCGCGCGTCATCGACTTCGGCATCTCGCGCGCGATGGAGCACACCGCGCTGACCGAGACCGGCATGGTCTTCGGCACGCCCGGCTTCCTCTCGCCCGAGCAGATCACCGGCCAGGAGGTGGCGTCCCCGTCGGACGTCTTCGCCCTCGGCGCCGTGCTGGTCTACGCGGCGACGGGCAAGGGCCCGTTCGGCGAGGGCCCCACGGCCACGTTGCTCTACAAGGCCGCGCACGGCGAGCCGGACATCGACGGCGTGCCCAAGGCGCTGCGGCCGCTGGTGCAGAAGTGCATGCACCGCGACCCGGCCAAGCGCCCGGAATCGCCCGAGGTGACGCGGCTGCTCGCGCAGGTCGTGACGCCGAAGCCGCCGACCACCAAGCTGCCCGCGCCGATGACGCCCGCGGCCGCGACGTTCTCGACGTCGCGGTTCGTGCCGATGGCGTGGGGCACGCTGAACCTCGCCGCGGCGCTGCTGGCCGCCGCGATCGCCGACCCGGCCGCCAAGGCCAACGGCGCCACCCAACTGCTGGCGCTGGCCGCGTTCTGCGTGCTGGTCGTGCGCGCGGTGCGGTACTTCTCCGCCGCCGCCCGCCGCAAGGTGGTCATCGAGATCAGCCGCGAAGGCATCGCCACGACCCGCAACGGCAAGTTCCACCAGTACTGGTGGTACGAGCTCGCACGGGTGCGCGTGGTGCCGCACAAGAAACGGCCGTGGGTCGTCGTGTGGCTGAAGGACCCGGCGCCGCGCCGCTTCTTCGGCGCGCATCACGGCGGTGTGCGGGTGTTCCCGATCGCGCACGAGCGGACCAGGAGGCGGCGCGAACGCGATGTCGCCGAGCTGCGCGCCGCCCTGGCCTGGTACCTGCCCCGGTCCTACGACGGGCGCTGATCGGTCCAGTCGCGCGTGACCGTGACGGACAGCAGCACCGTGCCGATCGGCAGCCGGTTCTCGGGGACGTTCTCGCGTTCCTCGTAGCCGGCGACGTCACCGGTGGCGGGGTCGACGGTGAAGCTCGCCTTGCCGCCGCCGACGAACACGGACCCGTCCGCCCACTGCACGCCGTCCAGCGTGGCGAGCTCGCCGTAGATCTGCGCCTTGCGGTCGTTCGGGGTGAACGGCGAGAGCACCGCCGAGGAGACCGAGCTGATCGTCTCCCCCGGATCGCGGCTCACCGGGTAGAGCAGGCTCGTCTCGTTGCACGGGGTGACCGGGCAGTTCGTGCCCCACAGCGCCGGGCCCGAGTACTGCGCGCTGGGCTCGATCGGCGGCATCTCGGGGATGCCGGGAAGGGCACGCTGCCGTCCGGTCGGCCTGCGGTCCACCCGCGTCTTCTGGCCGTCCGCGACCGGCAGCCACACCTCGACGCCGAACTCCACCTGCGCCGCGTGCCAGACCCCGTCGATCTTGTCGGTGTACGTCTGCCAGATCTCGTAGCGGGAGTGCCGCAGCCGGCCCTTCGGCTGCGCGTCGCGGATGAGCTTCGCCGCCTCGGTGAGCGACGTGGCGGGGGCGCCCGGCATCTCGGCCGGCTCCTCGACCCGGTCCGGCCGCAGGTACACCACGAGCCCGGCGATCACGACCACCGCGACGGCCGCCGCCGCGATCCCCACCCAGCGCCGTGACTTCGGCTGGGGCTTCTCGACGAACAGCTGTTCGCGCAACCGGGCCAGGCGCACGTCGTCGGTGCCGCGTGCCGGGTACAGCTCGGCGAGGTCGTCGTCCAGCACGTCACGCATGTTCCACTTCCTTCAGCTTCGCGCGCAGGCGGTGCAGCCGCGACCGGGCGGTGCCGGGGTTGAGGTCGAGGGCTTCCGCCGCCTCCTGCACGCTGAGGCCGGCGAGCGAGGTGAGCAGCAGCAGGTCGCGGTCCACCTGGTCCATGCGCGCCAGCTCGCGGGCGATCCGGCGCAGGTGCGCACGGGCGTCGACGCGGGTCACCACCGTGTGTTCGAGCGACTCGGCGACACCGAGGTCGACGCCGTAGCGCTCGGCGGTGCGCAGCAGGCGGACCTCGCGCTTGGCGTGGCCGCGCAACAGGTTCGTGGCGATGCCGTAGAGCCAGCCGACGACGCTGCCCTTGTCGGGGTCGTAGTTATCCTCGCCGCGCATGGCGGCGAGGAACGTCTCGCTCACCAGGTCGTCGGCCACGTCGCCGCCCACCCGCCGCGCCAGATATCTGTGCAGCGGATGTGCGTGCTCGTCGAACAGCTCCGCGAACATCACGTCCCCACTTGGCTTCCCGCGGCACCGGTGTTGCAGTGACCTGAATCACAGTGGACGTCCTTCTGATGATGGTCGCATGACCTGGATCGTGACCGCCGCCGACGCCGCGCTCTCGCCGCTCAACCGCGAGTACAACGCGGAGATGATCAGCCGCTACTGGGGACGGCCGACGAACGACGCCGAGATCGACGCCTACGAGCGCGACGAGCAAGATCACGACGTGCCGGTGTTCCTCGTCGTTTCCCGTGATGGCAACGATGTCGGCTGTCTGGGCATGCGCTTCCTCGACAACGGTGTCGGCGAGCTGACGCGGATGTTCGTGCGCACGCCGTTCCGCGGTCAGGGCGCGGCGTCGGCGTTGATCGTCGCGATGGAGGCCGAAGCGGCCCGGCGCGGGCTCGTCGCGTTGCGGCTCGACACGCGGAAAGACCTTGTGGAGGCAAGGAGTCTGTACGCGAAGCACGGGTTCGCGGAGATCGCCGCGTACAACGACGCCGAGTACTCCGACCACTGGTTCGAGAAGAGGCTAACGTCCTCTGATCCTGCCGCGATGAGCTGAGAAGGTCGGGGTGTATCGCGCCAGGAGGCAATGAACATGCGGTTGCGTCCACTGGTGATGGCTGCGGCCGTCACCACGGCACTGGTGGTGACTCCGGCCCACGCGGCTCCCGCCGGTCGGGTGCTGGGTTACGTCGCCAACAACGGCGGCGGGGTGTCGGTCATCGACACGGCCACGAACGCGGTGTCCACGACGATCGCCGACGGCAACGGCAACTCGCCGTACATGGCGGCGGTCGCGTTCGACGGCACCCGCGGTTACGTCACCAACACAGTGCAGAACACGCTCACGGTCATCGACACGCCGACCAACACGGTCGACAAGTCCATTCCCGTCGGATCGCATCCGGCTGGTGTGGCGGTGGCACCCGGTGGCGGCTTCGCCTACGTCACCAACTACCTCGACGGCACGGTGTCCGTCGTCGACACGGCCACGCTCACGGTCACCGCGACCATCGCGGTCGGCTCGAACGCCGACGGTGTCGTCGTGACCAAGGACGGTTCGGCCGTCTACGTCACGCACGACCAGCCCGGCCCGAGCAAGGTCTCGGTCATCGACACGACGTCCAACGCCGTCGTCGGCACCATCCCCGTCGGCAACGCCGCGACGGCCATCGCGGCTTCCCCCGACGGCACGCGGATGTACGTCGTCAACAAGGGTTCGGACAGCGTCTCCGCCATCGACGTCGCCACGCGCACCGTCGTCGGCACCGCCGCCGTCGGCTTCACGCCGCACGGCATCGCGGTCATGCCCGACGGCAGCCGCGCGTACGTGACGAACAGCGAGTTCGACCGGGTGTCCGTCGTGGATCTCGCCTCCATGACCGAGACCCAGAAGATCCTCGTCGGCGACCGCCCGATCAGCGTGGCCCTCACGCCGGACGGCGGGTCGGCCTACGTGACGAACTACAACAGCAACTCGGTGTCGATCATCGACACGGCGTCCAACACGGTCACCGGCACGCTCGCCGTCGGCCAGCGCCCGGTGGGCATCGCGATCAACTTCGTGCCGCCCGCCGCGTCCAAGCTCGTCGCCGGTACCGCGCAGCTGCAGGTGCGGCTGCTCGGGTTCACGGTCCGCGGGCTCAACGCCACGCTGACCGACAAGCACACCGGTGCGCCGGTCGCCGGTCAGCAGGTCGTCTTCCGCACGGTGAAGGGCAACCCGCTCTGCACCGCGACGACCAACGCCTCCGGCAAGGCCACCTGCGACGCGAACGTGTCGTTGCTGGTCGGCCTAGCCACGCTGCTGCAGGGCTTCACGGCCTCGTACGCGGGCAACAACGAGCACGGCGGTGCCACCTCGCACGGGTACATCCGCCTGCTCTAGTCATCTCCTGTCATGGTTGTTACATCCCTTGACTCGGGCGAAAGGCGCGTTCTAGCGTCCGGGTCGAGGGATGTACCTCCGGTGACCGCCGCCCCGGTTCACGAGGGGAGTGTCCGTGGCGGTCAGAGCACTTGCCGTTGTGCTGCTGGTGCTGGGGCTGGTGGTGCCCGCACAGGCTTCCGCCGCTGGTCCGCGAGCTGTGGTCCGCGTCGACGGCGGGGTTGTTTCGCTTGAGGTGACGCACCGGGGGAAGACCGTCGTCCAGCCGTCGCCGGTCGGGATCAGGACCGAGCGCGCCGACTTCTCCGCCGGGTTGTCGTTGACCGGCAAGTCACGCCGGGCGATCTTCGAGCGCTACCGCACGACGTCCGGCAAGAAGCGCGACCGGGTCGTGCGGGCGGTGGAGACGGTGTACCGGTTCGCCGCCGCCGGTGGCCGGCTCGACCTCGTCGTGCGGGAGTCTCCTGACGGCGTCGCCTATCGGTACGAACTGCCGCAGAACACCGGTGCCGTCGTCGGGGAGGCGTCCGCGTTCCTGCTGCCCGCGGACTCCGTCGCGTGGCTGGCCAAGTTCCGTCGTGACTACGAGAACCCGTTCCTGCGGATGACGGCCTCCGGAGCCGAACGGGCCGAGTACATGCATCCGGCGCTGTTCGAGGTCGGCGGGACGTACGCGCTGATCACCGAGTCCGATGTGGACGGACGGTACTCCGGCGGGCACCTCGTGCACGCCGGCGGTGGGCGGTACGACGTCAGGCTGTGGGACGAGAAGGTCGCGGTCTCCGGGGCGCTGAAGACGCCGTGGCGCACGATGATCGTCGGGTCCCTGGCCACCGTGGTCGAGTCGACGCTGGTGGACGACCTGGCGCCGGCCTCGAAGGTGCGAGACGCGTCGTGGATCGAGCCGGGCCCGGCCGTGTGGACGTGGCTCGCCGGTGGCCGTCCCGTGCAGCAGGACCTGGTGCGGCAGAAGGAGTTCGTGGACTACGCGGCGGCGCGCGGCTGGCCGTACGTCGTGGTCGACGCCGGGTGGTACGACGACCCGGACTGGCGGCGGACCAGCTTCATCCCCGAGCTGGTGCGCTACGCCGGGGCGCGGGGCGTCGGCATCCACACGTGGGTGCGGTTCAGCAGCGTCGACACGGCCGAGAAGCGCGCGGACTACCTGCCGTGGCTGCAACGCTGGGGCGTGCGGGGCCTGAAGATCGACTTCATGGACTCCGACGGCCAGGAGCGCTACCGCTGGTACGACGAGATCCTGCCGGAGACCGCGCGGATGCGCTTCCTGGTCAACTTCCACGGCGCCACGCTGCCGCACGGCGTCCACCGCACCTGGCCGCACGTCATGACGACCGAGGCCGTGCACGGGGCCGAGAAGTCCAGCGGCCTCACCACCTCGCACCTGACCGCGTTGCCGTTCACCCGCAACGTCGTGGGCGGCATGGACTACACGCCGGGCGGTTTCCACCGGGCGCGCGCGAACACCGATGGTGGCGAGCTGGCGCTGACGGTGCTGTACGAGTCCGGGGTGCAGAACCTGGCCGGACGCCCCGACTCCTACGACGCCCGGCCGTTCGCGCGCTGGTTCCTGGAACAGGCGCCCGCCGCGTGGGACGAGACCCGGCTGCTGTCGGGACGTCCCGGCGACAGCGTCGTGCTGGCACGGCGTTCGGGAGACCGGTGGTTCGTCGGCGGGGCGGTGGCCGGAGCCGCGCGGACGCTCGACCTGCCGGCTTTGGGCGGCGGGAAGTGGCTGGTCGAGGTCGTGCGGGACGGCGAGGCCGGACTGGTTCGGGAGTCCCACGTGACATCCGGGAAGCTGACCGTGCCGGTCGCGGCGGAGGGCGGTTTCGTGGCACTGGTCTGCCGCCCGGAACGAACTACCTGCGCTCGCCCGACGGGCGGCGTGCCGTCCACGTCCGTCGTCGTTTCACCTGAACGGGTGGCAGTGCAGCCAGGGCAGGCGTTCGAGCTGAGCGGCACCTTCACCAACACCTCGGACCGTCCGCTGCACGGCGTGACGTTCACGCCGCGCGTGCCGTCCGGGTGGAGTGCGTCCTCGGCCGTGCGTGCGGCACGGGTCGCACCGGGGGAGTCGCTGACCGGCCGCTGGACCGTCCGCGTCGGCGCGAACCCCGTCGTGGGGCTGACAGAAGTGCCCGCGGTGGCGCGGTTCGCCGGCGTCGAGGCGGAGGAGGCGACGCGTGCTCACGTGTGGAAGCCGTTGGCCGCCGGACAGGTTTACGTCGCCGGCAACGACCTGTCCGTCGAGGGCAGGACGCTCACGACCGGCGGTGTCCGGTTCGGCAAGGGCATCGGCACGACGCCAGGTGACCGGACCGTCGAGCTCGGCGCGTGCAGCCGGTTCGACGCCACCGTCGGAGTCGACGACGAGGTGGACGGCCGCGTGGACCGGGCGGCCGGTGCCGGTGGATCGGTCGTGTTCGAGGTGCTGGGCGACGGCCGTGTGCTGCACACGAGTCCGTTGCGCCGGTCCGTCGACTCGGCGCTGCCCGTGTCCGCGGACGTCAACGGCGTGCGGGTGCTGACGTTGCGGGTGTCGGACGGCGGGGACGGGACGAGTCTCGACCACGCCGTGTGGGGCGATGCGCGGCTGATCTGCTAGGCCGCCATCGGGAGGTCGGTGCGGAGCGCCTGGATCCGGTCCTCGCAGGACTGGCGGCAGGCGACTCCGTGGACGACCTGCCAGCCTGCGGGCACCTGCAGCACCGCGGGCCAGATCGAGTACTGGCCCGTTGGGCTGACCAGCACCAGGAACATGGTGTGAGCCTGAGCGAACGGGGAAGTCATGGCTCCAGAGTGACGGGGGACACCTATGGTGGCGCTATCTCCACGCTCAAGCTCACGTGAACTCCTGGTTCCCGATCTTGGTCCGCATGTGATTACGTGGTGCGCGTGACTGTGGAACAGGTGGTCCTGCTGGCCGAGGACGGAACGGCCGTCGGCGTCGAGGACAAGGCAGTGGTGCATCACGCGGACACACCGCTGCACCTGGCGTTTTCCAGCTACGTCTTCGATTCCGCGGGCAACACGATCCTGACCCGCCGGGCGTTGCACAAGAAGACGTTCCCCGGCCTGTGGACCAACACCTGCTGCGGCCACCCGTTGCCGGGCGAGGACATGGCGCAGTCGGTGCTGAGGCGGCTGCGCGACGAGCTGGGCATGGAGACGCCCGCTCCCGAACTGCTGCTGCCCGCGTTCCGGTACCGCGCGGTGATGGACGGCGTGGTGGAGAACGAGATGTGCCCGGTGTTCCGCGTGCTGTCCGACGCCGAGCCCGTGCCGAACCCGGACGAGGTCGACTCGACCGAGCGGGTGCCGTGGAGCGAGTACGCGTCGAGCGTGCTGGACGGCACGCGGGCCGTGTCGCCGTGGTCCCGCCTCCAGGTCGCCGAGCTGGTCGAGCTCGGACCGGACCCGCTGGCGTGGCCGGTCGCGGGGCCGGAGGGACTGCCCGCCGCGGTGCTCACGAACTGGCGATCAGCGTCACCCCGAGCGTGATCATCACGGCCGCGATCAGGCCGTCCAGGACCCGCCACGAGCGGGGCTTCGCGAACAACGGGCTGAGCAGGCGCGCGCCGTAGCCGAGGGCCACGAACCAGGTGATGCTCGCGGTGACGGCGCCGACTCCGAACAACCACCGCCCGGCGGCGATCGAGCCGAGCAGCAGCACGGTGTCGAGGTAGACGTGCGGGTTCAGCCACGTCAGCGCGAGCGCCGTCAGCACCGGCCTGCCCGTCGTGTCGGGTCCGGCGGTCATCGCTGACGGCGTGAACGCCCGGCGCGCGGCCAGGAAGCCGTAGCCCAGCAGGAAGATCCCGCCGACGACGGCCGCGACCGTGATGGCCTTCGGGAAGGCGTTGACGAGCGCGCCGAAGCCCGCGACGCCCACGGCGACCAGGATCGCGTCCGAGAGCGCGCAGACGGCGACGACCTGCGCGACCGCGTGCCGCCGAAGTCCTTGGCGCAGCACGAAAGCGTTCTGCGCGCCGATCGCGACGATCAGGGTCATCATGGTGCCGAAGCCGAGGAACAGGTCTCTCACCCGGTCCACGCTATTGACGCCTTCTTAATGAGACCAGCTACAGATTCTTACGTACCATTAGCGCTCGTGATGGACCTCGACCTGGTGCGGACGCTGCTCGCGGTCGTCGACGCGGGCACGTTCGACGCGGCTGCGGCCGCCCTGCACGTCACGCCTTCCGCTGTCTCGCAACGCATCAAGGCGCTGGAGCAGCGGACCGGCCGGGTGCTGCTGGTGCGGGCGCGGCCGGTGCGGCTCACGCCGTCCGGTGAGGTGCTGGTGCGCTACGGTCGCCAACTCATGGCGCTCGACCAGGACCTGGACGCGGCGCTGGGGGAGTCCGCGGTGGTGCGGGTGCCGATCGCGGTCAACGCCGACTCGCTCGCCACGTGGTTCCTGCCCGCGCTGCAACGGGTTCCGGCGTCGTTGCGGATCTCGTTCGACCTGCACCGCGAGGACCAGGACCACACGACGGCGTTGCTGCGCCAAGGAGTGGTGATGGCCGCCGTCACGTCGTCGCGTGAACCGGTGGCGGGCTGCTCGGTGACCAAGCTGGGCGAGATCCGTTACGCGGCAATGGCTTCCGAGTCCTTCGTGGAGGACCACGCGGCCGGGCCGCCGAAGTCGTGGCTGCCGGACGCACCGGTCGTCGTGTTCGACCGCAACGACGACCTGCAGGACCGGTTCGTGCGCACGCTCACCCGCGGCCGGGGCGCGTCCGAACACCGCCACTTCGTGCCGTCGTCGGAGGTGTACGTACGGACGATCGTGGCGGGCCTCGGCTGGGGAATGGTGCCGCCGCAACAGGTCCAGGCCGGGCTGGTCGATCTCGCACCGGGCCGCACCATCTCCGTTCCGCTGTACTGGCAGCAGTGGAAGCTCGACTCGCCGGCGCTCACGGCCGTGGCCGAGGCCGTCATGGCGGAAGCGCGCGAGGCGTTGCGTTAGGAGCTAGCCTCGTCGCCATGACCGGCGAACCGATGAACCTCAACGGGAAGACCGCAGTCATCTACGGCGCGGGCACGATCGGTGGCGCGATCGCCGAGGCGTTCGTGGCCGCGGGTGCGGACGTGCACCTGGCCGCGCGCACCGAGGCGTCGCTGAAGGAGAAGGCCGCCGCGATCGGCGCCCGGTACGCCGTGGTCGATGCGCTGGACGAACGCGCGGTGGACGAGCACGCCGCCACTTTCGAGCGCATCGACATCTCGGTCAACGTCATCTCCGACAACGACGTCCAGGGCACGCCGCTGCACGAGATGAGCGTCGACGACTACCTGGCCCCGGTCGTCACGAACGTCCGCTCGAAGTTCCTCACCGCCCGCGCGGCCGCCCGGCACATGATCCGGCAGGGCGGTGGCGTCATCCTGTTCTTCGGCGGCACCAGCGACGGCCAGGTGCACCGCCGGTGGCACCTCGGCGGCCTGGTCACGGCGTTCGACGCGGTCGAGGCGATGCGCCGCCAGCTCGCGGCCGAACTGGGCCCGCACGGCGTGCGGACGGTGACGTTGCAGACCGGCGGCATCCCCGAGTCGATCCCGGTGGACTTCCGCGACCAGGTCGAACCCGACATCGTCGGCCAGACGGCGCTGGGCCGGGCCGCGACCCTGCGGGACGTCGGGCGCGCGGCGGTCTTCGCGGCCTCCGACTGGGGCCGCACGATCACGGGAGCGCAGGTCAACGTCACGTGCGGGGCGATCCTGAGCTGAAGCTGTCGGAACGCTGGGGGGAACCTGTCGGGTTGCTGAACCCAGGAACCCCGCGCGTTCACCCGGTCGTTGTCCGATATGTGCTGATACCTCGTCTAGCCGCCGCCGGCGGTTCACTCGCCGTCGTGGCGACGATCGCCATGGTCGGACTGCTCGACCTGACCGTCGGCCCGTTGCGCCGCACGATCAGCGAGTACGCGCTGGGCGACTACCGCCCCGTCTTCGACGTCGCGGTGCTGCTGCTGGTCGCGGGCTCGATGGCGATCCTGTACGTGCTGGTCCACGAGGGGCTGACGCGCTGGCGTTCGGTCGGGGCGATCGCGCTGACGCTCTGGTCGGCCGGCCTGTTCCTCGTCGTGCTGTTCCCGAAGACGAACTGGGCGATGGGCACCAACGAGCTCAGCGGCAGCATCCACCGGTTCGGCAGCATGGTCGCGTTCGTGAGCCTGCCGGTCGCGATCATTGCGCTCGCCCTCCCGTGGGTGAGGCACGAGGTGTGGTCGCGACACGCCAGGTGGGTTCTGGCGTCCGGTTTGTTGAGCGTTGTCGCATTCATGCCGCTGCTCTACGCCGTTGTGCTGGGCGTGGTCTCCGACGTTCGGTGGTGGCGCGTGTTCCCGTTGGGGTACATCGAGAGGATCTTGCTCGCGGCCGAGGTGCTCGCCGTGCTCGCCGTCGGGCTGTGGGCCGTCGCGGCCAGTAGGGTTGCGCCATGGCGAGTTGGGGAGACCTCGCGGATTACGTCCGCGCCGAGTACGACGTCATCCACGACGAGGGCGAGGAGCTGAGGATCCTCTTCACCTTCGGGGACGACGACGAGGACGACGACGAGCGCACGCAGGTCGTGATCATCGTCAGGGAAGTGCTCGACAAGGTGCACGAGTGGGTCCAGATCGCCTCCCCGTGCGGGCTGGCGTCCCAGGTGAACCTCCACGACGTGCTCGTGGAGGTGGGCAACTCCACCGTGGCGTGCGGCCTCGCGATCATGGGGGAGCACGTGGTGGTGCGGCACTCGCTGCCGTTGTCCGACCTCGACATCCACGAGTTCACCGACCCCCTGCAGCTGCTCGCCGGTACCGCGGACACGTTGGAAGAGCAGTTCTGGGGAGGAGACGGCTACTGATGTTCGACTTGACGCCTGCGGCCGGCCAGTTGGCGGGCCTGGTGCGAGGAGTGACGGACGGCGACCTGAAGGCGCCGACCCCGTGTCCCGACTACACGGTCGCCGACCTGCTGGACCACGTGAACGGCCTGTCGGTCGCGTTCACGATGGCGGCGTTGAAGACCCCGCTGGAAGGCACGGCCTCGGGTGACGCGTCCCGGCTGCCGCTGGACTTCCGCGAGTCGATGCCGGTGCGGCTGGACGAGCTGGCCGCGGCGTGGCGTTCGTCTTCCGCCTGGGAGGGAATGACCCGGGCCGGCGGCGTCGACCTGCCCGGCGAGGTGGCCGGAGCGGTCGCGCTGGACGAGATCGTGCTGCACGGCTGGGACCTCGCCCGTGCCACCGGCCAGCCGTTCGAGGTGGATCCCGAGCTGCTCCAGGTCGTTCACGGCTTCGTGTCGTCGATCGGCCCGGATGACCGCGACGGCTCGCTCTTCGGAGCCGCGGTCGAGGTCGACTCGAATGCGCCCTTGCTGGACCGTGTCCTGGGACTCAGTGGGCGGAATCCCGCCTGGAGCCTAGGTTAGGCTCTCCTAATGTGAGGACGATGACGGTGCAGGTTCGGGCAGGGCTGGGCGTGGGACGCCTCGCCGCCGCCATGGATTCGCTGGTGGAACTGCATCCGGAACTGTGTCGCAGCGGCTTCGCACACCACGAGGTCGAGGATCCCGCCGCCGCCACCCCCGCGGCCCTCGCGGAGGCGGAGGCGGGACTCGACCTGCAGACCGGCGTGCTGATGCACGTCGTGTGGCTCGACGCCGGACCCGACCGGACCGGCCGGATCGTGCTGGTGCTGCACGACATCGTCGCCGACCGGCTGCCGCGGATCCTGCCGTGGCTGGTGCAGGCGTGGAAGCAGCCCGCGCTGGTCAGCTGACCTTCCGCGCCACGAACACGTGCTCGAGGCCGGGACGGTCCGGGGCGTCGCGGACGTCGGTCGTCTCGAACCCCGTCGCGGTCAGGCTTTCCTCGATCTCCTCGCGGGAGCGGAACCGCAGCGTCGAGTCCGAGGCGATCTCCGTGCCGTCCGGGAAGCGGTAGGTGTGCCGGAAGGACACGAACGGCAGGTCGACGCCGAGCAGCTCGCGCCGTGTCCGCACTCCGTTCTTCTCCCGGTGCACCGGGACGCTCCAGCCCTCCCAGGCCCTTGCCTCCGGTCGTCGTGACTCGAACACCAGGTGCCCGCCGGGTTTCAGCGCGGCGTGGATGCCGCGCAGGGTGGCCTGCCAGTCGTCGCCGAGGAACACCTGCGCGACGTTCGCGGTCATCGTGGCGAGGTCGACCTGGAGCGGCGGCAGCGTCGTGGCGTCGCCGTGCAGCCAGGTGACGCGGGAGTCCTTGGCGCGCGCCAGTTCCAGCGACGCGAGCGCCGGGTCGACGCCGACGACGGTCAGTCCCGCCTCGGCCAGCAGCGTGCCGAAGCACCCCGTGCCGCAGCCGACGTCGAGCACCGACCGCGCGTCCAGTCCGGCGGCGATCTCCAGATAGGGGACGAGATCGTCGCGCTCGCCGTCGAACAGGTCGTAGAGCGCCGCCAGCCTGGGGTCGGCGAAGAGCGCGTCAGGCATGCCACATCCTCGGTCCGACGACGAACGGCATCAGCAACTCGATCACCTCTCGGTCCGGTCTTCCGTTCAGCTCTTCCTCGGCGACCCGCCGGGCGATCCCGGCCAGGAAGTCCGCCACCTGCACCCGTGCGTCGTACTGCGAGTCGACCAGCGTCAGGCTCTGCAGCCGCGGCGCGATCGTCTTGAGCTGCCTGATCCGCCCGGCCGTCAGCGACAGTTGCTGGTCGTGCACGATCGACACCGGCCCGCCCCACTGCGCGACCGCCCGCAGGATGGCCGGGAACAACGGGTCCAGGGTGCCGCGCGGGCCGCGGGCGCGCAGCAGGTCGTTGTACAGCTCCAACGGCCCGGTCACCGCCCCGAACTCCGCCCGCACCCGCGACGCCAGGAACCGCCGCTTGTCCAGCAGCTGCACGCGGGCGCGTCCGGCGAGCGGGCCGTCCTGGCCGAGGAACCACAGCAGCACCCAGCGGTTCTTCTCGCGCAGCAGGTGGTTCGCCTTGTACTCCTGCGCCGGTGACTTGATCATCTCGCGCAGCTCGTCCACGCACCCCGCGGCTTCCGTTTCCGACAGCGCGACGCCCGCGTGCGCGAAGACGGCCGTGACGCCGCCGACGAGCTTCTCGCCCTCGGAACCGGACTCGTCGCAGGCGATCTCCATCTACGACATCCGGAACACGGGGCCGCGCGCGCGGAACGGCAGGTGTGCGCCCGCCGGGACGAGGAACGCGTGCTCGCGCCGGATCCGCAGCACGTCGCAGCCGCCGTCGGTGATGACGAGGATCGGACCTGCCTTCGGGAAGTCGTCGGCGCGTTCGAGCAGATCGACGCCGGGCTGCAGCACCGTGCCGCCGCGCCCGCGCACCGTCACCCTGCCCGCGATGTCCTCGGGGGGCAGGTATCCCGCGTCATACGCCATCGCGTCACAGAAAACCACGCGTGCGGCGGGTACGTCACGTGCCGCCGAGTAGGAGGCGATCGCGCCGAGGGCCTTGCCCAGCAGCCGGGGGTCCATCGACCCGGACGTGTCCAGCACGACGCCGAACGTCGGCCGCTGGTCGAGGGTCTCCGGCCGGATCCAGCCCGGCCGTGGAATGTCCGGAGTGGACGCCTGGCGCCGCGACGCCCGTGCGTAGGAACGCCGTTTCTCCGGCGCTGGAACGAACTCCTCGAACCAGCGCGCCAGCTGGGCGTCCCACGACAGCGGCGGGTGCTCCAGCGCGCGGATCTCCTCGACGAGCCCGGCGGGCAGCAGGCCGCGTGCGGACGTGTGGTAGCTCAGACCGGTGAGGAGTGCGCGCCGGTAGAAGTCGTCGAGGTCCGCGAAGTCCGCCGGGCCGCGCAGGGGTTCCCCGAGCAGGTCGCCCTTGTGGTTGCCGCGCAACGTGTGCAGCTTGCGGTAGCGGCGCAGGTCCGTGGTGATCCGGTCGTAGACGGACTCGACCGACAGCCCGCGCAGCTCCGGGTCGTGCAGGAGACCCTCCGGTGCGCTGCCGACGCCCATCTCGACCAGCCAGCCGTTCACGACGAAGTCCGCGGCGACGTTCCACAGGTAGGCGTCCCGGCCGCCGACCCGGTCGCAGTGGCGCAGCGCGGCGTGCAGCATCTCGTGCGCGAGCACGAACCGCCATTCGAGCCTCGTCAAGCCCGCCAACGGGTTCACGTAGATCTCGGCCGACGCCGTGGACACCGCCGCGATCGAGATGTCCCAGCCGCGCGCCAGCTCCGCGTCCGCCACGATCTTCATCGTCGTCGCGAGCGCGCCCAGCAGCGGGTAGTTCGACACGAACCAGCCGAGCGCCAGCTCCCACTGGGTCTTGACCGGCCGCGAGTCCGTCAGCGACGAACGCGCGCCGCCCGCCACGTCGATCGCGGCGACGGCGGCGTTCGAGAGCCCGGCGGCGAACCGATTGGTCCACTTGTCCGGATCCTTCGACGCCTCCCCGCGCACACAGCGGTCCGGGTCCCACGAGTCGGGCGTCCGGCCGACCTTCAGCGCGGGCTGGAACTCCAGCACCTGCTTGCAGTCGTGCGTCTGGAAACCCAGGTGCAGCAGGCAATGCGCGAACACCCACGCCCACTCGTCCTCGGTCGCGCGGCGCGTCGGGTGAGCGAAGAGCATGCCGTCGAGAGAGATGTCCGCCCACGGGTGATCGGAGTCCCGGCGCACGTACGTGCTGAGGGCGGCGAACAGCGGATGTGTGTTGATCCGCCTGTCCGCCGCCTGGAACGCCAGCACCGCCGGGTCGACGTGTGCCTTGCCGCGCTTGCTCATCCGCGTGCGGCGACCAGCCGCGGCAGGTCACGGGTGACCTCGACGAGGAACCACGCGGGCAGCACGGGGTTGCCGTCGTCGTCGGCCGCGATCACCATCTGCGCGACCTCCAGCGACAGCTCGGCCAGTTCGAGCAGCAGCGCCTTTCCCCGGTGCGCCAGCTGCTTTCCCGCCGCCGGCGCGTGTGCCTTGTCGTGCGGCAGCTCCTTGACCAGCCGCGCGCGGAACGCCTCGCCGAGGAAGTACAGCAGGTCGCGGTCCTGCGGAGCCGACGGCCAGCGGGCGTCGCCGCGCAGCACGGCGTCCAGCCCGTAGGCGTTGCGCACGGTCTTGACGTACGCCTTGAACATCGACGCGTGGTTCGCCGTGACCGTGCCGAACGCCAGCACGCCGAGGAGGTCCTCGGAGATGTCGTCGCCGAACGAGTGCAGCGCGTCGGAGAGCATGTGCCAGCCGCGGGGCGTGGAGAACGTCTCCTCGACCTTCGGCGCGGCGCTCCACAGGTGGTCCGGGCGCTGGGTCAGGTACTCCAGCACCCACGGGTGGATGTCGTTCTCCCGCGCCCACGACAGCCAGTCGCGCGAGGACGCGGTGAGGTGCACGTGGATCATGCGGTTCACGAGTGCGGACGCCATGGGGCGCGCCAGGGCGTTGTCGACCGCCCTGTTGCCGGCGCCGATCACGATCGAGCCCTTCGGCAGCTCGTAGGAGCCGATGCGCCGGTCGAGGATCAGCGAGTAGAACGCCTTCTGCACCTCGGGGGCGCTGGCGTTCAGTTCGTCGAGGAAGAGGCAGTAGGGGTCGTGCCGCGCGATCGACTCCGGTGGGGCGAAACGGCTTCGGCCACCGACGAGTTCCGGAACTCCGATGAGGTCCTCCGGCGCGAGCTGGGTGCCCAGCAGCGTGACGCACTCCAGACCCAGCTCGGCGGCGAACTTGCGGACGAGTGAGGACTTGCCGATACCCGGTGCTCCCCAGAGGAAGACCGGTCGGACGACGGCGACGTGCAGCAGCACCTCCGGAAGCTGTGCTGGTGTCACGGTGACTGTGGATCGCATCAGGGCAGGAGCATCCCAAATCCGACTTGTTCCGGTCGCCCGAATTTATTGACAGGGGCAGTGGTCTAGTGCTGTGATTCAACCCACCACTGATAGGAAACCTTCTTAACTAAATCGCCGCCGCGCCCTGCTGTTCCCCTTACACAGGAGGCACCCTGTGGCCAGACCCTTGTTGTTGGCTCTGCCGGCAGCACTAGCAGTCTCCGTCGTACCGGCCGTCCTCGTTCCGACCGTCGCCAACGCCGCCGTGACCGAGTACCAGGCGGAGAACGCGACGATCACGAACGGCGTCGTCGAGTCGAACCACGCCGGCTTCACCGGCGCGGGCTTCGTCAACTACGACAACGCGACGGGCAGCGCGGTCGAGTTCACCGTCAACTCGCCCACCTCCGCGGCCGCGAAGATCACGTTCAGGTACTCGAACGGGACGTCCACCAACCGTCCCATGAACATCTACCTGAACGACACCCTGAAGCAGAGCGGCTGGTCGTTCCCCGGCACGGGCGCGTGGTCGACGTGGAACACCAAGACCATCACGCTCGGCCTCAAGGCGGGCAGCAACACCATCAGGACGGTCTCGTCGTCGGCGAACGGTGGTCCGAACCTGGACCGCATCGACGTCGACACCCCCGGCGGTGGCACGCCGGACACCCAGGCGCCCTCCGTCCCGGGCAACCTGCGTTCGACCGGGTCCACCTCCTCGTCGGTCTCGCTGGCGTGGGACGCGGCCACGGACAACGTGGGCGTGACGGGGTACGTGCTGTCCAACGGGCAGTCCGTTTCCGGCACCTCGCACACCGTCACCGGTCTCTCGCCGGACACGGAGTACACCTTCTCCGTGCAGGCGCGTGACGCGGCGGGCAACACGTCCGGCGCCTCCGAGTCCGTCACGGTGCGCACGCAGCCCGGCGGAGGCGGTGGCGACACCGAGGCTCCTTCCGTCCCAGGCAACCTGCGCTCCACCGGTACGACGTCCTCTTCGATCTCGTTGGCGTGGAACGCTTCCACGGACAACGTGGGCGTCACGGGCTACACGTTGTCGAACGGCCAGTCCGTTTCGAGCACCACGGTGACGGTCACCGGCTTGACGGCGAACACCGACTACACCTTCACCGTGCGGGCGCGCGACGCGGCGGGCAACCAGTCCGGCGCCTCGAACTCCGTCACGGTGCGCACGCAGCCCGGTGGCGGCGGCACCAGGCCGCACGACATCAACGGCCTGCTGCGGGTGTGCGGCGTGCAGCTGTGCAACCAGTACGGCAAGCCGATCCAGCTCCGCGGCGCCAGCACGCACGGCATCCAGTGGTACCACCAGTGCTCCAAGCCCCAGTGGTGGGACGCGCTGACGACCGACTGGAACGCGGACTTCATCCGCGTGGCCATGTACATCCAGGAAGACGGCTACGAGACCGACCCCCGCAAGTTCACGGACCTGATGCACGGCTACATCGAGGAAGCCACCCGCCGAGGCATCTACGTCCTGGTCGACTGGCACCAGCTCTCGCCCGGCGACCCGAACTACAACCTGGCGCGCGCCAAGACGTTCTTCACGGAGATCGCCCAGCGCCACAAGGACAAGACCAACATCATCTACGACATCGCCAACGAGCCGAACGGCACGTCGTGGGCCAAGGTCAAGTCCTACGCCGAGCAGATGATCCCGGTCATCCGCAACATCGACCCGGACAGCCTCATCGTCTCGGGCACCAACGGCTGGTCCACCTTCGGCCACTCCGACGGCACCAGCCCGTCCGAGGTGCTGAACAACCGGGTCAACGCCACGAACTTCATGTACTCGTTCCACTTCTACGCCCAGGCACACCGGGACGCGTACCTGTCCGTGCTCGACCAGGTGTCGTCGCAGGTGCCGGTCTTCGTGACCGAGTTCGGCACCCAGGCGGCCTCGGGCGGCGGCTCGAACGACTTCACCATGTCGCAGAAGTACATCGACCTGATGGAGCGCAAGAAGATCTCGTGGGCCAACTGGAACTTCTCCGACGACGGCCTCACCGGCGCCGTCTTCAAGACCGGCACCTGCGCGGGCACCACCTTCGCGGGCACCAACGTCCTGAAGCCGGCCGGCGTCTGGGTTCGCGAACGCATGCGCACCCCGGACAACTTCCCGACGTCCTGACGTTCTCTCCCGTTGGCAAGGCTCCATCCCGGCTGATGCCCGTGGCCCCATCGGGGCCTTGAGCGGGCGGCGGCGGGCGCAGACAGAGCGGTGCGGCGATGTTCTCGCCGCACCGCTCTCGTCGTTCGTGGGGGTACGGCTACCGGGCTGTGGACAGCCGTCATTTCTTGTCGGTGCGGGGTGGTAGCTTCGTATTCGCCGGTGGTCGAGGCGTCCTCGCTGGAAGCGCCCCGCCGCCCCTGATTCTCTGCACGGGTTAGGCCGGTGCGTCGACGGCGGGCAGTGTGCACCCGCCTGAACCCACCACCTCAGCCCCAGCCGGCTCGGCTCTATCTGTCCTCACCCGCCGGCAGTCCGCCCGCAGGCTGGCCTTACCCGCCAGCAGAGTCCTGCTCACCTGACGCTTGGGCCCTGCCTGCCAACAATGCGTTGCCCGGTGACCGCTCAGCCCACCCGTCAACTCAGCCCATCCACCAGCGGGTGCAACCCCGTCCGCGGGGCACAGCCCACCCGTCAGCTCACCCACCCGTCAGCCAAGCCCGACCGGCGCGGCCCACCCCACCTGTCGGCTCGGCCTACGTGAGCGGCCAGGCGTGGACGGGTTCGTTGGCGTGCATCAGGTCCACATAGGTCCGCAGCATGGTCCGCAACGCATCCGCGCGGTCCATGTGCGTGTGGTCGTAGTGCCGGTGGAACTCCCGCGCCTGCCAAGTCGCGCCGTTCACGCCGGTGAGGCACCGCTGCTCGATCACGCCCAGCAGCCTGTCCCGCTCGGCCGAGTCGACGCCCCACCTGATCAACCCCTCGTGCGCGAGAGGAAGGAGTCGCCGCAGGACCAGCTCCACCACCGGCACGGTGCCGACGCCGGGCCAGTACATCTGGGCGTCCATGCCGTTGCGGGAGGCCGCGTTGAAGTTCTCCTCGGCCGCCTGGAAGCTCATCTGCGACCACAGTGGACGCTCGTCCTCGGCCAGGGCTCGTACCAGGCCGAAGTAGAGGGCGGCGTTGGCGAGGGTGTCCACGATGGTCGGTCCGGCGGGGAGGACTCGGTTCTCCACTCGCAGGTGCGGGCGGTCGCGGACCACGTCGTAGACCGGGCGGTTCCAGCGGTAGATGGTGCCGTTGTGCAGCTTCAGCTCGTTCAGGGCAGGGGTGTCGCCCTTGTCCAGGACGGCCAGCGGGTCCTCGTCGTCGGTGATCGGCAGCAGGGCGGGGAAGTAGCGGACGTTCTCCTCGAACAGGTCGAAGATCGAGTTGATCCACCGCTCGCCGAACCACACGCGCGGGCGCACGCCCTGGGCCTTGAGCTCGTCGCCTCGGGTGTCGGTCGCCTGCTGGAACAGGGCGATGCGGGTCTCTCGCCAGAGTTCCTTGCCGAGGAAGAACGGCGAGTTGGCGCCTACGGCCACCTGCACGCCGGCGATGGCCTGGGCCGCGTTCCAGTAGGCCGGGAACTGCTCGGGTGAGACCTGGAGGTGGAGCTGCGTGCTGGTGCAGGCCGCCTCGGGGACGATCGAGCTCGCGGTGAGGTGCAGGCGCTCCACGCCGTCGATCGAGATCTGCAGGTCCTCGCCTCGGGCGGCCAGGACCTGTTCGTTCAGCAACGCGTAGCGCGGGTTGCTGGAGAGCAGGTCCGGGGCGATGTGCCTGCTGCGCAACGTCGGCAGGATGCCGTTGATGACCATGTGCGCGCCGACCTCGCGCGCCTTCTCCTCGGCGGAGTTCAGGCTGCGCCGGACCGTTTCCTCGAAGGAGGTGATGCCACCGCCCGCCAGGCGGCGCGGGGCCACGTTGATCTCGATGTTCCACTGGCCGAGCTCGGTCACGAAGTCCGGGTCGTCGATGACGTCCAGGGCCTCGTGGTTCTTCATCGCGGGATCGCAGTTCTCGTCGATGAGGTTGATCTCGATCTCGAGGCCGGTCATCGGCCGTTCGAAGTCGAACCTCGCCTCACGGAGCATCCGCGCGAACACGTCGAGGCACCGGCGCACCTTGGTGCGGTACCGCGTGCGGTCCTCGCGCGTGAACTCGTGCTTCGCGACGTCCTCGCCCATGGTGGCCTCCCGGCGGTCGAGGGTTCACAACACCACTGTGCACCATGGTTGATCAATCCGACACCCGTGTGTCTTGTTCCCCCGAACAGGACAGGTCGAAACCTAACTTCGAACGGGCACGGCGATCGTGGTGAGCAGGAGCTCGCCCTGCACGAGCCAGCGGCCGTCGAACCCGGCGATCGGGGTGTCGGGCAGCAGGATGCGCGAGTGGAACGTGCCGTCGGCGTTGAGCGTGATGTCGGCGTCCTCGAACCCGAGCCAGCGGTTCGTGACGGGGAACCACGCCTTGTAGGTGGACTCCTTCGCGCTGAACAGCAGGCGGTCCCAGCAGATCTTCGGGTCGTCTGCCTTCAGGCCGGGCATCCGGCGCAGCTCGGAGGGGATCGCGATCGCCCCGAGCACGCCGTCCGGCGCCGGCTTGTGCGGTTCGGCGTCGATGCCGATCGTCGAGTAGTCCTCGGCACGGGCGAGCGCCGCGGCCCGGTAGCCCGCGCAGTGCGTGAGGCTGCCGACGACACCGGACGGCCACAGCGGCTCGCGCTTCGGGCCCGGCAGGATCGCGGCCGGTGCGACGTCGAGCGACGCCATCGCCTCGCGGGCGCACGCGCGCACCGTGCTGAACTCGAAGCGGCGCTTCGGCACGGAGTTGCCGAGCAGCGCCTCCTCCTCGGGGTAGAGCTCGACGGGGATGTCGTCGTTGTACCGCTCCACCGCCGCGATGGGCGGGGGAAGAAGTTGCTCCAGCACTGTTACGACTCCCGCAGTACGTCGTGCAGCTTCACCTGGGTGGTGCCGCGTGGTTTCCACTCGCGCGGGTAGCCGAGCGAGACCTCGTCGAAGCGCACGCCGTCGTAGCGCGTCGTGCGGGGGATGTGCAGGTGGCCGTAGACCATCTCGACGGCGTTGAACCTGCGGTGCCAGTCGGCGGTGAGAGCGGTTCCGCACCAGAGCGCGAACTCGGGGTAGCGCAGCACGAACGTGGGGTCGCGCACGAGCGGGTAGTGGTTGATCAGCACCGTCGGACCGTTGATCGCGCTGAGCCGCTCCTCGGTCTCCGCCACGCGCGCCTGGCACCAGGCCTCGCGCGACGGGTACGGGTCGGGGTGCAGGAAGTACTCGTCCGTGCAGACCACTCCCGCTTCGTGCGCGATCGCGAGTGCCGACTTCACGTCCGTGGCGCCTTGTGGCCTAAAGGAGTAGTCGTACCCGAGAAATAGTGGACAGACAGTGACGGGGCCGTTGGGGCCGTCGAACGTCACGTACGGGTCCTCGGGCGTGATCACGTCCAGGCTGCGGCACAGCTCCACGAGCTGCTTGTAGCGCATCTCGCCGCGGGCCTGGTTGGGGTCGTCCTTGGTGGTCCAGAGCTCGTGGTTGCCCGGCGACCAGATCAGCTTCGCGAACTTCGGGCGGAGTTTCCGCAGCGTCCACTCGATGTCGGCGAACTTCTCGCCGATGTCCCCGGCGACGATCAACCAGTCCGACTCGTCCGGCGATGAGATCGCTTCCACGACGTCGCGGTTGTCCTGGTAGGAGACGTGCAGATCGCTGGTGGCCAAGAGCTTCACACGTCGACGGTAACCGGGCCGTCAACGACTGGATCATTACCGCTCGATGGAGACAGGAAGCCGTCACCCGGTCGTGTCACCAGGCACACGACCGGTTATCCGTTCGTCGCAGACCGTGCGCCACTCGTCTCAACAGGACCGGCCGCGCATCGCCACCGCACGTCCGTTCATCGCCTTGTTTGGCCTACCTACTTACCTGTTTTCTGGCCGCCTTCTTACTGTGAGCGCTGTCACCTGACGGAAAAAGTCCTGGCGGAGGACCACACCATGACCGACTCACAGTTCGCTCGCACCCCGGACCCGCGGCTCGCGCGGCAGGTCCCGCCCCGTCAGGTGCCTGGGCGCCCCGTGGCCCCGCGTCAGCCGGTCACCGGCCAGATGTCCGGCCAGGTGCCGGTCACCGCGCGCCAGCCGGTCGGCCAGATGCCGACCGCCGCTCGCCCGCCCGTCGGCCAGGTGCCGGTGCGCTACGGCCAGCCGGTGGACCCGCGTCTGGCGGGCAACCCTTCGTTCCGCCGGACGGTCGGTGCCGAGATCGCCCGGCACGCCCAGCAGCACCAGGCGTACGCCGTGCCGCAGCGGCGCACCACGGCCGAGGACACCGCCCTCGCGACCCTGCTCCGCTCCCGTCAGCGCGCCGAGTCCGCCCGCCAGGACCCGCGGCCCGCCGACGTGGCCCCGCGCACCGACTCCTGGATGCGCTCCACCTCCTGGCCCTCCGCCGAGCACGGCGTCGAGGCCGGTCGCGGAGACGTGATCGAGCAGCTCTCGTCGCGGCTGGTCTCGGCGAACCTGTGGTCGCTGGTCGAGCCGCTGATCCCGCCGGCCAAGGTGCGGCGTCAGGGCGGTGGACGTGGGCGGGTGTGCAACCGGTCCGTGTTCACGGCGATCGTGTTCGTGCTGTCGTCCGGGTGTGCCTGGCGGCACCTGCCGGCTTCGTTCGGGGTGACTGTGCCCACCGTGCACCGGCGGTTCCAGGAGTGGACCGACCTCGGGCTGTGGGTTCGGCTTCGGCGCGCCGTGGCCGAAGGAGCCTGCGGGGCTGACGAGGTCGACTGGGTTCGGGCCGTGCTGGACGCGGCCGACCGGCGTGCGGCCAAGGCTGCCAGCTGAGGCTGATCGGGACCGTTCAGGGGATGCAAGACCTGCCGGAGTCACCTTGGGGGTGGCTCCGGCTTCTTGTTTGCGTTGCTAACGAGTGACCGCTCATCGTGCCGGTGGACCGCTTGTCGCGCCGTCCGGTCTCACATGCCGTTGATGCCCGCGTGGTACTTCGGGACGCGGACCGTGATCTTCGTGCCCAGGCCGCAGGCCGTTTCCACCACCAGGCCGTACTCGTCGCCGTAGACGCGGCGCAGGCGTTCGTCGATGTTGCCCAGGCCGATGCCTGCCGACTCGTCGACCTGGCCCGCGAGGGTGCGGCGGAGTTTCTCCGGGTCCATGCCGATGCCGTCGTCCTCGATGGTGATGTGGGCTTCGGCGCCGCCGTCGTTGGCGTAGATCTGGATGTGGCCCGGCTCCACCTTGCCTTCCATGCCGTGGCGGACCGCGTTCTCCACCAGAGGCTGGAGGCAGAGGAACGGGACTGTCACCGGGAGGACCTCCGGCGCCACCTGGAGGGTGACCTTGAGGCGTTCGCCGAAGCGGGCTCGTTCCAGCGCCAGGTACTGGTCGATGGAGCGGAGTTCCTCGGCGAGGGTGGTGAAGTCGCCGTGGCGGCGGAAGGAGTAGCGGGTGAAGTCGGCGAAGTCCAGGAGGAGGGTGCGGGCCCGTTCTGGGTTCGTGCGGACGTACGAGGCGATGGCGGAGAGCGAGTTGTAGATGAAGTGCGGCGAGATCTGGGCTCGAAGCGCTCGCACTTCGGCTTCTACCAGGCGGGTTCGGGAGCGGTCGAGTTCGGCCAGCTCCAGTTGGCCTGCTGCCCAACGGGCCACCTGGTTGGTGGCACGGACCAGTCCCGCTGAGGCTTCCCGGGAGTAGGCGGCGAGCGTGCCCACCACTCGGCCTTCCACGGTCAGGGGGGCGACCACCGCGCAGTTGATGGGGCAGTTGGGTTCCGCGCAGCCTATGTCGAAGGCTTGGGTCCGGCCGGTGTGGAAGACGTCTTCCGCCTGGGCCATCGCGTCTTCCGCGTGGTGGTCGGAGACGCCCTCCCAGGCGACCACCTCTGTCTCGTCGGTCAGGGCGAGGGCCGGGGTGTCCAGCAGGGTGCGGAGGTGCCTTGCCGACTTCTTGGCGGCGTCCGGGACCAGGCCCGCGCGCAGGGGCGGGGCGGCTGACCAGGCTGTGTGGAGGGTTTCGTAGGTGACGCGCTGGGCCTCGGTGGAGAGCTGCTGCTTGTTGCGCGTGCCTCGCCACAGGACGAGGACCGCTGCTCCGCCGACGATCAGGATCGCGGCCGCGGTGAGGAAGTCTTGCATCGGGGCGTCACCTTCTAGCTTCGCTCGTCGGCCTGGGAGTTGCCGGCGCCGTCCAGCCCGAGGTTCTCGGGCGCGTGGAGCTTGACCATCGTTCGTTGCACGCCCGGTGGCGTGTGGCGCTGGGTGAGCAGCGAGACGACGTACATCACGGTGAAGCCGAGGGGGACCGTCCAGGCGGCGGGACGGGACAGCAGGATTTCGTACCAGGCGTCGCCGGTGTCGGCGAACATCGTGACCAGGCCCGCGGTCAGGGCCGGGACGCCGCCCGCGAGCATGCCGGCGATGGCGCCGATGGTGGTCGTCCTGGTGGACCAGATGCCGAGCATGAGCAACGGGCACAACGACGACGCGGCCACGGCGAAGGCCAGGCCGACCATGTCCGCCACGGGCATGCCGGTGGAGATGAACGTCATCGCGAGCGGCACCAGGCCCGCGAGGACCGTGGAGATGCGGAAGCCGCGCACACCGCCCAGGCGCAGGACGTCCTGGGAGAGCACGCCCGCCAGCGAGACGACCAGGCCCGACGACGTGGAGAGGAACGCCGCGAAGGCGCCGCCCGCCACCAGGGCGCCCAGGAGCTGGCCGCCGATGCCCTCGATCATCCGGGTGGGCAGGACGAGCACCACGGCGTCGGTCTGGCCCGTCATCAGCAGTTCGGGGGTGTAGAGACGGCCGAGCGCGCCGTACATCGGGGGCATCAGGTAGAAGACCGACAGCAGGCCCAGCACGATCAACGTCGTGCGGCGCGCCGCGGTGCCGTTCGGGTTGGTGTAGAAGCGCACGATCACGTGCGGCAGGCCCATGGTGCCGAGGAACGTCGCGATGATGAGCGAGTAGGCGCCGTACAACGGGAAGTCCTGGCCGCTCGACATCGGCAGCGACCACATCTCGTTGGTGTTGTGCTCCATCGTGGACAGATGGGGGACCGGGGCGTCCTTCGGGAACGTGAACTCCGAGCCCTGCCCGATGCGGTGGTAGCCGTCGACGAGGGTGAAGCCCGCGTTCTCGATCCGCACGTCGTCGATCACACCGGTGCCCTTGACGAAGATGGGCTTCTCGGCGTGGATCGTCGTGGTCCGCTGGAACGAGACCTCGGTGTCCTGCCGGAACGTCGGGTACTCCGGCTTCGTCAGCGAGTCGGCGCCCTGCACCTGCCACGCGATGATCAGGAACGCGATCGGCACGGCGATCGCGGTGAGCTTGAACCAGTACTGGAACGCCTGCACGAACGTGATCGACCGCATCCCGCCGGACATCACGTTCACCGTCACGACCACCGTGACGATCAGCGCGCCCACCCAGTCCGGCGCACCCGTCACCGTGTTCAGCGTCAGGCCCGCGCCTTCCAGCTGCGGCAACAGGTACAGCCAGCCGATCGCCAGCGCCAGGATCGACGCCACCGCCCGCACGCCGCGCGACCGGAAGCGGGCCTCGGCGAAGTCGGGCAGCGTGTACGCGCCGGAACGGCGGAGCGGCGCCGCGACCATCGTCAGCAGCACCAGGTACCCGGCGGTGTAGCCGACCGGGAACCACAGCATGTCCGGCCCGTAGGCGAAGATCAGCCCCGCGATGCCGACGAACGACGCCGCCGACAGGTACTCGCCGCCGATCGCGGAGGCGTTCCACCACGGCGAGACGGTGCGCGACGCGACGTAGAAGTCGGACGTGGTGCGGGAGACCCGCAGCCCGTAGGTGCCGACCAGGATCGTGCCGAGCGCGATGACCACCACCGCCACGATGGCGTAACCACTCGTCATGGACGTTCGACCAGCTCCGCGAACTCGCGCTCACTGCGCTCGGCCTGCCGCACGTAGAACCAGCCGGCCAGCAGCAGCATCGGGCACGTCGCCACGCACAGCAGGAACCACGGCAGCCCGAGCCCGAGGATCCGGAACTTGCCGAGCTCCGGCTCGATCGCGAACAACAACGGCAGCAGGCCCAGCGCGCCGCACGCCACCAGGCACACCGACAGGCCCAGCCGCCGTTGCGCGCGGATCAGCGTGCGCATGTAGACGGCGCCGAGCTCGCTCTGCTCGTTGATCTCGCGCGTGCCCGAGTACGGGCGTCGTGCGCGGGGTGCCCGTGTGCGCGGGCTCGTCACCACCACGCGCTGGGTCGGTTTCGGGTCCGGCCGCGGAGGTGGCGGCGTCGTCACGACCCCAGCCCGTTCCTCGGTTGCAGGACGCCGGCGGAAGCGGCCTGACCCGCGACGGGTGTGGGCCGGGCGCGGCGGACGAGCAGCTGGCGCAGGTGCCGGGCGTGCCGGCGGCTGACCGGCAGCACCGCGCCGCCGATCGTGACGCTCAGGTGCCCGTCCTCGAGGCGCAGCTCGTCGATGTGGCCGAGCGAGACCAGGTGGCTGCGGTGGATGCGCACGAAACCCGCGCTGCGCCACCGTTCCTCGAGACCGTTGAGCGCCGCGCGGACCAGGCCGCTGCCGGTCGCGGTGTGCAGGCGGGCGTAGTCGCCGTGCGCCTCCACGTACCGGATGTCGGCGAGGCGGATGAACCGGGTGACGCCGCCGAGTTCGACGGGGATGACCTCGTCACCCATCTCCGGCGGCGTGGAGTTGGCCTGCTGCACCGGCGCGGGCGAGGCGGGTTCGGCGGCGGCTGCCTTCGAGTCCCAGACCTCGTGCACGATGCGGTGCACGGACTCCGCGAGCCGCTCCGGCCGCACGGGCTTGAGCAGGTAGTCGAGCGCCTTGAGCTCGAACGCCTCCACGGCGGGCTGCTGGTGCGCCGTCACGAACACGACGGGCGGCGGCTGCGCGAACCGCGACAGCACGCGGGCGAGGTCGAGACCGTCCAGGCCGGGCATGCGGATGTCGAGGAACACCGCGTCCAACGGCTGCCCGGCGTCCATGGCGCGGTGGAGCACCCGAAGCGCCTTGGTGGCGTCGGTGACCGCCTCCACGTGAGCGATGCGCGGATCGGAGCGCAACAGGTACGTGAGGTCTTCCAGCGCGGGCGCCTCGTCGTCGACGGCGAGCACCCTCAGCGAGCGTTCGAGGCTGCCACGTCGATCCGGCCCCTCGCAGATGGGGCAGGGCAGACCTGAGGTCATTCGAGATCGAGTCCAAACTGTGTGCGGCCGATCCTCACGTGGCGGCGATTAGACCACGCTCGGTCATCGCGCGCCGGGTGAGCCGAGGGCGTCGGATACGCGATCATGCCCCCTCACGGAGGGTGACCCGCCGCGGGGGTCCGGTTGCACTGCGTGTGCACCGCGTGTTCCCCCTCCTGCCCGCGCAACCCCGATCGGCCGCATCATCCGCCAGGGGGAGGACGTGCGGAAACCCTCCGATCGGGTGTGTCTCGGATGAGAGACCGATGCCGCTATCACGCAGCGTGCAGTTGCCTGGTCAGGCACGTCGTCCGCTTTTGTCAGTCAAAAAGGCGGCGATCGGACGGGGAAGAGGGCGGTCGCTAGGGCTGCCGGAGCGCGCGGGGCTGTGCGGCGAGCGCGTCACCGAGCGTGATCTCCAGCTCGATGAACGACTCCTCGGCACGCCGGGCTGCCACGCTCACGGACGCGGCGGCGGCGGGGCCGATCAGTCTGCGGGTGGGGGCGCGCAACGCCTGGATGGCCTCGGACCACTGGTTCGAGAGCTTGGCGAGACCGCTCAACGTGTCCACGAGCTGCTCGGTGGTGTCCGGCGGTGACGCGACGATCTCCGCCAGCCGGTCGCGAAAGGCGTCCAGTGCCGGGTCCACTTCACTCCTCCAGCCGGGCTGCGCCAGGAATTTCTCCCACTGGGCATCACCATATCCCGCCCTCAGTGGTGCAGCGCAATGATGTTGCCCCCAACGGCGTCGCGCGGTCAATCGATTGCGCATTCCGTCTCAATTGGCGCTTGTCTCAACTGGGGAATGTGTGTTGTTTCAACTATGGGGGAGGTTTTCCGACGTCACGTAGGGTCCCGGCACTCTAAACGCGGCATTGGTGTTACATCCTCCCGGTGTGCGAATGACCTCTTTTGCCGTAGCCGCTGCGCCGTTTGTGGCGGTAACCGCGTGATATGACTGGGGTTCGCCTGATCTGGGGGGATCACATGAAGTACTTCGTCGTCCGGGACTTCCGGCCCGGCGTGCAGGCCGTCATCCGCACCGGGATGCGCGGTGAACAGATCCACGTCGGGCCCGCCGGCTGGGTGCGGTCGGGCATGCTCCAGTACCTGAAGCGGGTGGACACGTCCGACGCCGCGCGCCGGGTGACCGAGGAGGAAGCCGAGGCGGTGATCGCCGCGAGGCCCGCGCGCCGGTGCTTCCGCGTGCTGTCGGCGGAGGGGCCGCACCTGCCGTTCGCGGTGGTCGCGGTGGACGGCGAGCACGAGCGGGCGTTCACCCGCGAGCTGGCGTGGAGCGCGTCGGAGCTGTTGGCGGGCCTCGCCGGCCGGAGCGGACTGCGGGTCGAGGAGGTGTCGCAGGAGACTTCGGCGGACCTCGAGGCGTTCAAGCTCGCGTTCGCGCACCGGACGTTCCAGCGGGACCACGTGTGGGAGCCGGGCTCGTACCACGCGATCTTCACCAGCGTGGAGGGCGCTCTCGACCTCGCCAACGCGATCGCGCTGGTCCGAGGCGACTCCTGGCAGGAGTACGCCTACCGCAGGGGCGAGTGGGAGCGCTGCTCGTTGCTCAGGGGCATCAGCAACGGCGGCAACACCTACGAGGAGCTGCCGATCAGCCCGGACGAGGCGCGCTGGTTGATGGCGCGCCTCGACGAACGACGGCTCAGAGACGACCCACGTCCGTGATCGTCACGACCGCCTCGCCCAGCTCGTCCGACGCCGCCAGGTCGACCTCGGCGTTGAAGCCCCAGTCCTTGTCCCCGGCCGGGTCCTCGAAGATCTGCCGGCACACCCAGCGCTCGCGCTCGACGTTGATGATCAGGAACGCCGGGCCGCGCGCGTTCGGGCCCGCGCCGATGTCCGAGTGCTCCTCGAAGTACGGCTCCAGCGCGTCCATCCACTCCTTGGCCGTCCAGCCCGACTCGTGGTCGAGCTCGCCGAGGGAGTACCAGTCGCGCTTCGCGGCCAGCTCGACGCGGCGGAACAGCGCGTTGCGGACCAGGACGCGGAAGGCGCGGACGTTGCGGGTGACGGCCGGCGGCAGGTCGACGCGGACCTCCGGGGCGGCCTCGTCGCCGGGGTTGGTGAGCTTCTCCCACTCGTCGATCAGCGACGAGTCGACCTGGCGGACGAGCTCGCCGAGCCACGAGATCAGGTCCTGCAGCTCCTCGGTCTTCGCCTCGTCCGGGACGGTCTGCGACAACGCCTTGTAGGCGTCGGCGAGGTAGCGCAGCACGAGGCCCTCGGAGCGGGCCAGGCCGTAGAACGCCACGTACTCCGTGAACGTCATCGCGCGCTCGTACATGTCGCGGACGACGGCCTTGGGGGAGAGATGGTAGTCGCCGACCCACGGGTGGCCGCGGCGGTAGGTGAAGAACGCGGCTTCCAGCAGGTCGTTCAGCGGCTTCGGGTACGTGACCTCCTCCAGCAGCTCCATCCGCTGGTCGTACTCGATGCCGTCGGCCTTCATCGCGCCGATCGCCTCGCCGCGCGCCTTGTGCTCCTGCGCGCCCAGGATCTGCCGCGGGTCGTCCAGGATGGACTCGATCACCGACAGGACGTCGAGCTCGTAGCCCGGCGCCTCGCGGTCGAGCAGTTCGACGGCGGCCAGCGCGAACGGCGACAGCGGCTGGTTCAGCGCGAAGTTGAACTGCAGGTCCATCGTGAGGCGGAAGTCGTCGCCGTGGCGTTCCACGACACCGGCCGCGACCAGCGCCTTGTACATCGCCAACGCGCGCTTGATGTGCTTGAGCTGCTTGCCCCGGTCCTCGTGGTTGTCCTCCAGGAGGTGCCGCATCGCCTGGAACGCGCCACCGGCGGGACGGCCGATCACGTTCAGCAGCATCGCGTGCGAGACCTGGAACGACGACGTCAGCGGCTCCGGTTCGGCGCCGACGAGCCGTTCGAACGTCGACTCGCTCCACGACACGAAGCCGTCCGGGGCCTTCTTGCGCACGACCTTGCGGCGCTTCTTCGGGTCGTCGCCGGCCTTGGCCAGCGCCTTGATGTTCTCGACCTCGTGCTCCGGCGCCTGCACGACGACGGTGCCGACGGTGTCGTAGCCCGCGCGGCCGGCCCGCCCGGCGATCTGGTGGAACTCCCGGGCCTTGAGGATGCGCGTGCGCGTGCCGTCGTACTTCGAGAGCGCGGTGAACACGACCGTGCGGATCGGCACGTTGATGCCGACGCCGAGGGTGTCCGTGCCGCAGATGACCTTCAGCAGACCTGCCTGCGCGAGCTGCTCGACCAGGCGGCGGTACTTCGGCAGCATGCCGGCGTGGTGCACGCCGATGCCGTGCCGCACCAGCCGCGACAGCGTCTTGCCGAACCCGGACGAGAACCGGAAGTTGCCGATCGTCGAAGCGATCTCTTCCTTCTCGGCCTTCGTCGCCACGTTGACGCTCATCAGCGACTGCGCGCGTTCCAGCGCGGCGGCCTGCGTGAAGTGCACGACGTAGATCGGCGCCTCACGTCCGTGCAGCAGGTCTTCGATCGTCTCGTGCAACGGCGTGGTGACGTACTGGAAGTTCAGCGGCACCGGGCGTTGCGCCGACCGGACCACCGCCGTCGGACGGCCGGTGCGGCGCGTCAGGTCCTTCTCGAAGAACGAGACGTCGCCCAGCGTCGCCGACATCAGCAGGAACTGGGCCTGCGGCAGTTCGATGATCGGGACCTGCCAGGCCCAGCCGCGGTCGGGCTCGCTGTAGAAGTGGAACTCGTCCATCACGACCTGGCCGACGTCGGCGTCGGTTCCGTCGCGCAGCGCGATGTTCGCGAGGATCTCGGCGGTGCAGCAGATGATGGGCGCCTGGTCGTTGACGCTGGCGTCGCCGGTCATCATGCCGACGTTCTCCGGCCCGAACACCTCGCAGAGCGCGAAGAACTTCTCCGAGACCAGCGCCTTGATGGGCGCGGTGTAGAAGCTGCGCTGGTTGCCCGCCATCGCGACCAGGTGGGCGCCGATGGCCACCAGGCTCTTGCCGGACCCCGTGGGGGTGCTGAGGATGACGTTCGCGCCCGAGACGAGCTCGATGACCGCCTCCTCCTGCGCCGGGTACAGCGCCAGGCCGCGCTCGGTCGCCCAGGTGGAGAAAGCGTCGAACAGTTCGTCTTCGTCGGCGATCGAGGTGAGCCGGTCCGTGAGTGCAGTCATCGCAGGTGAACTATAGGTGGTACGCGTATTCGGTGAACTCCCAGTCGGTCACGAACCGCTGGAACCGGGCCACCTCCTCCCACTTGAAGTCCACATAGGACCGGATGAAGTCCTTGCCCAGCACGTCGACCATCGCCGTGTCCTCCTCCAGGTAGGCGAGGGCGTCCGGCAGCGTCGCGGGCAGCGTGGGGGCCTTCGACGGGTCGTAGCCGTAGCCCGCGGACGGCCGCGGCGGCTCGATCTGGTCGCGAATGCCCAGGTAGGTGGCGGCGATCAGGCCGGCGATGCCGAGGTAGGGGTTCGCGCTGGCGTCGCCGAGCCGCAGTTCGAGGCGGGTGGTCTCGCCGCGTTCGGCCGGCACCCGGAGCATCGCGCTGCGGTTGTCGAGACCCCAGTCGATCAGCCACGGCGCGAGCGAGTCCGGCCCGAACCGCTTGTAGGAGTTCACCGTGGGGTTGAGCAGCGCGGCCAGGGCCGGGGCGTGCTTGAGGATGCCGCCGATGGCCCAGCGCGCCTCGTCCGACAGGCCGCTGCTCGTGCCCGGCGCCTGGAACGCGTTGCGGCCGTCCTTCTCGTGGCACGACAGGTGCAGGTGGAACCCGCTGCCGCCGCCGTCGTTGAACGGCTTCGCCATGAACGTCGCGAGCCTGCCTTCGCGCCGTGCGAGTTCTTTCACGCTCGTCTTGAAGCGGAACGCGCGATCGGCCGCGTCCATGGCGGGCGAATGGACGAGATTGATCTCGAACTGCCCGCCGGCGTACTCGTGGTTGCCCCCGGTCGTCTGGAGACCCGCGCTGGAGAGCGTCCGAAGAGTTCTCAACAGATGACCGTCTGAATCGCCGCGGCGGCCCGTCGCGTAGACGTTGCCCGGCTCATCGCAGTAGGGACGCCACCCGTTCGGGCGATCTTCGTCCGGTTCGCACAGAAAATATTCCAGCTCGGGACCGACCACCGGGCTCAGACCGGTGGTCTCGAATATTTCCAGGGCCCTGCGCAGCACCTGCCGCGGCGATTCGTCCACGGGCCTTTCGTCCGCGGGGCTCACGGCGTCGCCGATGCACCACGCCACGCCCGGCTCCCACGGAATCGGGAGGAGCGTGTCGAGGTCCGGGACCACGATCACGTCGGGCAGCCCGGCGTCGAGCACACCCCCGTTCTCCGTGGTCTGACCACCGGGTGTGGTGCTGTAGACAGCTCTGCAGAAGCTCAGTCCGCGCTGAATAACCGCAGGTAGATGCTCTACGAGGACGTCACGGCCCCGATCGGTGCCGAGCAGGTCGGGAAACACGACGCGCACCACGTCGATCCCTTCCTCGCCGAGTCTCGCCGCGAGTTCCCGTGTCACCTGTTCACCGACCACGTCGAACTACCTTTCCGGCACAGTGTGTCGCTGACGCGGAGGGGATAACGTTGAGGGGCAAACGCTATCGACCGCTCCGTGGAGCAAAGACCAGTCGGTGCTCCGCACTCATCGTCCACCACCGGGCAACAGTCCGTAACTGGACGGGTGACGACCGTCACGAGATCATGCACGATGTGGGATCGTGATCAAAGAGGTTGCGGATCGACTCGCACCACATCACAGACATAGTTCGGAACCGCAAGTATTGTGCCGGGAACACCTGAGGTCCGAGCACGGGAGACTTTGAGTTGTCTGGTCACCACACGATTGCCGAGACCGAGAAAGCCGTCCAGGCGAAGCTCGGTGCGGTGCCGCTGCATCGCGAGCAGATGGCGGCGGTGTCGAACATCCACCGCGCCGCCACCGCGATCCGGCAGCACCTGGAGAACTCGGTGCTGCGCACCAGCGATCTGACCTGGACCGGCTTCGTCGTGCTCTGGGTCGTGTGGATCTGGGGCGAGATGGAGACGCGGTACGTCGCCGAGGAGGCCGGGATCTCCAAGGGGACCCTGACCGGCGTCGCCAAGACGTTGCAGTCGCGCGGGCTGCTGGAACGTCTCGGGCACCCGACGGACGGGCGGCTGGCCGTTCTGCGGCTCACCCCTGAGGGTGAAGAACTGATGGCCGACCTCTTCCCCAAGTTCAACGAGGAAGAGGTGTTCGTCTCGGACCCGCTGGAGTCCTCCGAGGCTCAGTCGCTGGCGGAGATGTTGCGGCGGATGGTCACGCATCTCGAGGCCAACGGGGAGCAGCGGCGGTTGGACCTGCGCGGGGACACGCCGTTGCCGCCGCGTCGGTCCGGGCGGCGGGCAAAGCACGGCTAGAGGTTGTGCTGTGTTGTGTGGGCGACTCACCGGGGGTGAGTCGCCCATTCGGCGTTGGGGCCGTTCGTTTTGGGGCATGTCACCAGTGCGGTGGTTGCGTCGGGTGCAAAGACAACTGCGGACGAGCGTGGTCCATGCATCGCCGCTGCGCGACGATAGAGATTGGGGCTTGACTTCGGGGCCCTTGCGAGGCGCTCATCGGCCGGAAAAGGCCGGGCTGAAAAGCGCCCGGCCGAGCTCGAGAAGCTAGCACCTCGCACCCAAAGTCAAGCCCCGATCTCAAGCGTGCGTGGTTGCGTTTGTGCTGGTACGTCACCACACCGCTGTTCCGATGTGCGGCGCTCGTACGGGCTCGGCTTCGCCTTCGCCTTCGCGGCTGGTCGGAGTGTCAGACCTGGTGAGTACGTTGGGTCGCGGGGGAGCCTGTGGCCAAGGGGACCTTTGCGTCAGCGTGCCAGCAGGCTGAGCACGCGGGCGTGGAGCGTGTCTAGGTAGTCCTCGGACTCCGGCTTCATCAGGACGCTGCGGAGCACCCGTGCGCCGTCCGCGTCCGCCGTGATGCCGGGGTGCCGTGCCTCGAAGGCCGCCCTGGAGGCGCGGGCCACGCTCAGGAAGATCGGGTCCTCCGGGGCGTTCATGCCCGTGTCCATGACCCGGTGTGAGGCCGCGTCGATGGCCGAGAGCGTGCGGGGGTCGGTGCGCGGGAAGTACGTGACGATGTCCAGTTCGGGCTCCTGGTAGAGCTCCAGGGAGTCGGACTCGCGGATCATTTCGGACCAGCGGACGGCTGCCCGCCGGCCGGCCGCCAGGACTTCGCCGAGGCCGTCACGTGTCAACGGGAGTAGACGAAGGGTTAGCCAGAGGCCTGCTGCCGCGGCGCCCGCGCGGGAGCATTCCAGGCTGATCTCGCCCAGGTGGAGTTCGTCCGAGGTGAAGTACGTGTACGGGGAGTCGTGGAGGTAGAAGCGGCCCACCTCCGGGTCCTTGAAGAGGACCGCTCCGCAGCCGTAGGGCTGGAGGCCGTGTTTGTGGGGGTCGACGACCACGGAGTCGCAGTCGGCGATGGCCTGCCAGGGGGCCGCGGGGAGGTCTGTGCCGGCCAGGAGGGTGAAGAAGCCCCCGTAGGCGCCGTCGACGTGGACCCTCGCGTCGTAGCGGCGGGTCAGTTCGCGGACCTCGTGGACCGGTTCGATCGCGCCCAGGGCCGTGGTGCCCGGGGTGACGACGACGGTGCCGACCTTGCCCGTTTTGAGGAGGGTCTCCAGGGCGTCCAGGTCCATGCGGCCCCGGTTGTCCGCTTGGACCGCGTGGCCCTCCATGTTGAGGACGCCGCACATCCGGGAGTGGGTGTAGTGGGCCTCCGCGGAGTACGCGATGCCCTGCGTGGGGTGCAGGGAGCGGGCCACGAAGAGGGCCTCCAGGTTGGCGATGGTGCCGCTGGAGGTCAGGTGGCCCAGGTGCTGGGTGGAGTAGCCGAACATCTGCGCGAGGTCGGAGATGATCTCGCGTTCCATGGTGGCGGTGGCCGGGCCGCCGTCCAGGGCGTGGTTGTTCGGGTTGATCAGCATGGCGCTGAGGTAGCCGACGACCGCCGCCGGGTGCGGGGGCTTGAGCATCTGGCCCGCGTAGCGCGGGTGGAAGAACGGGTAGTTGTCGCGCAGGCGGTCCTGGAGTTCGGCCAGCGCCGAGCCGAAGACGGTGGGGTCGACCTGCAGGGACGAGTGGGGTGTGAAGGTGCCGTAGTCGGCCGTCCACTTCTCGTGGTTGGCCAGGGCCTCGTTCAGCCAGTGTTGAAGGTCCACCGCACACCCCGCTCGGTCCCGAAAGTTCGAATTTGTACGTTACGGCAGACCCCAGCGGGAAGACGAGCCGTTCGCGTTCACATCACGGGCTGTGGTGGTGGGGCGCGTGCCGCGGCGCGATACCACGGCGCTCTGGCCTCGGCGGAGCGGAATCTCGATGGCGGAACCGACTGACTTGTACTCCAGACGGCGGCCCCAGGCGTCGCGGACGTCGATGTCGCCCTTGATGCCGTGGTCCAGGAGCAGGGGAGCGCCCGCCTCGGAGTGGATCCTCACCCAGTCTGTGCGGCCGGACGAGCGGGAAGCGTCCACTAGGAACGCTCCCTGCGTGCGCAGGGACGAGATCGAGGCATCGGCCCAAGTGGACGACACCGACGGGAAGACGCGGACGGTGTTGTTGTGCGACTGGACCATCATTTCCAGCACGGCCTGGGCGGACATCAGCGGCGACTCGATGGCGAGGTTGCCGCCCTCCCGGTAGAAGGTGTTCTCGGTCAGGACGGCGTTCGCACCGACCTGCTTGCGGTCCAGGAAGTAGCGCAGGAACGAGAGGGCCTCCTCCGGGCGGTTCATCGCCGACGCCATCGCGGAGGCCGCGCCGTAGCTGTAGCCCGCCCACGCCTCGCGACGGGAGACCCAGTGGTCGAACGTCTTGTCGATCAGCGCGCGGTGTTCGGGCATGTCGTAGGTCAGCTCGCGCAACGGGTAGAACCAGAGCATGTGCGAGAAGTGGCGGTGCGAGTCGTTCAGCGACACGTCCTTGCCGATCAGCGCGCCGTTCGGGCCCTGAGCGTAGGGGACCAGGCGGGTCGCGATGTCACGCCAGCGCGGGTTCTCCTCGATCGAGAGGAGGGTGCGGACGCCCCAGCGGATCAGCGACAGGTCGTAGGTCGTGTCCGTGGCGTTGGCGTACTCGGGGGAGCGCGTCTCCGGGAGGTGGAGCCTGCCGTCGGCGCCCTCGGTGAGGAAGCGGGCGTAGTAGTTGACGGCCTTGGTGAGGATGGGGAAGAGGACGTCCTTGAGGATCTTCCTGTCCATCGTGTGCCGGTAGCCGAGCCAGACGTTGTGGCACGCCCACAGGAGGTTGCCCGTGTGGTCGTTGGGGGCCACGCCGGGGACGCCGCAGTAGCGCGGGCCGGAGCGCAGCGTGCGGTCGCCGGGGTGGCAGATCGCGTAGGAGTTGCCGTCGCGGTACGACGGGTTCACGTTGAGTTCCAGGTTGTGCTCGAAGCGCTTCAACGTCGTGGTGACGGCGTCGAGCTCGTGGTGGTTCGAGCCGTTGATCAGCGGGTACGAGATCTGGACGTTGAGGTTCCACCAGACGGCCGTCCAGCTGTTGCCCTGCTCGGGGAACCACGGGCCCCACTCGGAGATGACCGGCGCGTCGGCGCGGGTGGCGGCGGCCATCTTGTAGAGCTGAAGCCAGTAGAAGCGCTGGACGAGCTTGTCCGGCACGGAGATCAGCGACTTCGCGAAGTAGGCGTTCCACCAGCGGCGGTGCTGAAGGGTCAGCACCTCGAACGGGATCGCGAGCGCCTGGCGGACCTCGCGGATCGCGTCGGACGTGTGCGTGTTCGCGGGGTGCGTGTACGCGACGTGGGCGGCGAACCGGGTGCCGCGGGTCTGCCACGCCGTCGTGTAGCCGCCGCCCGCGTGCAGGGGCTGGGCCGCGTAGGAGACGCCGTTGGCGGTGCTCACCGTCGGCGCCGGGTTCGCCGTGTAGTCCGCCGGCCTGCGGATCTGGCGGGTGGTGGAGGACTCCAGCGGCTGGAAGTTCCACGTCGCGTCGCCGCGGACCGTCGCCAGGAACGTGCTGCGCGTGTTGTGGACGAGCATCGTGAACGTCGCGGAGCCCTGCGTGGTCGTGACCGAGCCGGTGAGCTCGGCGTTCCACAGGTCGAGAGTCCAGTCGACGGCGGTGATCGCGCCGGCGAACTTGAGCGTCAGATAACCGATGGGCAGGCGCGAGAGGCCTACCGCGGCCTCCCAGTGCTCGCGCTGGTCCTGGACCTCCGAGTGGCTGAGCATCAGCTTCAGCTCGTCCGGAGTGCGGCCCGCGTACACCTGGACACCGAGGAAACCGTTGGCGAGAAAGGGACTATCGCCCCAATTCGCCGGAAGCCGCTTCCATTCCATGCGAGCGTCCCGGACCACGTCCCGGTGCACGTTGTGACCCGATGTTTCGGGGGTTGACGGGGCCGCGACCGAGGTGCCCGCGCCCAGTGCGGAAGCCCCCACGGCCGCACCCGTTCCGTACAAAAAGGTTCTACGCGACAGCTCTGTCACTGGATGTCCCTCCGTGCCGGGGCGGCGGCGGAACGGATCTAACCGCAGAAGTCATCCGATGACTAGCGAAGTCTGTGACGATCAACGCCTTCTTGCCTGCAAATCGTTGTTGCACAGTCCTAGCCATAGCCGAGGTCGGGCAATTAGCGTCTCGGCTCATGTCACCTGTTGCCATGCACATGAGCGACGGTCTCCTGAACGCGCCGGTCTCGGTCGTCTTCCTCGTCATCGCGGCGGTGGGCGTCGGGTTCGCGTTGGTCAAGGCCCGGGCGGACCTCGACGACCGCACGGCGCCGATGGCGGGCCTGGTGGCCACGTTCATCTTCGCCGTCCAGATGATCAACTTCCCGATCCTGCCCGGCGCCTCCGGGCACCTCCTCGGCGGTGCGCTCGCGGCGATCCTGGTCGGTCCGTACGTCGGTGCGCTGTGCGTGACGATCGTGCTCGTCGTGCAGGCGCTGCTGTTCGCGGACGGCGGCCTCACGGCGCTGGGCGCGAACGTCACGAACATGGCGTTGATCGGCACCGCGACCGGATTCCTGGTCGCCGTCGCGCTCCGGAAGTTCGCCCTCAGGGGCAAGGGCGGGCTCGCCGCGGTCGCGTTCGTCTCGGCCTTCGTGAACACGCTGCTGGCCGCGACGGGCTTCGTCGTCGAGTACGCGATCGGCGGCGCGGGCGGCGTCGAGATCGGCAAGGTCGCGCTGCTGATGTGGGGCCTGCACGCGCTGATCGGCATCGGCGAGGGCCTGATCACCGCCGCGACCGTCACGTCGGTCGCGGCGATCCGGCCCGACCTCGTCTACCTGCTGAAGGGCAACGCCAAGCCGCTGGAGGTGCGGTCGTGAAGAAGTTCTTCATCGGGTTCGCGTTCGTGTCGCTGCTGATCGCCGGGGTGCTGTCGTACTTCGCGTCGGGCGACCCGGACGGCCTGGACAAGACCGTCGAGGACACCGGCATCGCCGAGCACGCGCAGGAGCACCCGTTCTCGGGCAGCACCTTCGCCGACTACGCGTTCGGCGGCGACGACAAGTTCACCGGGCTCGCCGGCGTGCTCGGCGTGGTCGTGGTGCTGGCGCTGTCGTTCGGCCTGTTCTGGTTCCTGCGCAAGAAGACCGACGCGTAGGTGAGCGGCAGCCACGACGTCCTGCACCACGCCGGCGACTCGCCGGTGCACCGCCTCGCGCCCCACGTGAAGATCCTCGTGGCGTTCGCGGCGGTGCTGGGCGTCGTGGCCACGCCCCGGACGGCGTTCCCGCTGTTCGGGCTGTACCTGCTGCTGATCGTCGCGGTGTGGGCGGTCGCGCGGGTGCCCGTGCTGTGGTTCCTTAAGCGCGCGGTGATCGAGGCGCCGTTCGTGGTGCTCGCGTTCCTGCTGCCGATCTTCGGTACGGACCCGCGCACCGACGTCCTGGGCGTCTCGGTGTCCGTCGAGGGATCACTGGCGGGCTGGAACATCCTGGTCAAGGGCACGCTGGGCGTGCTGATCAGCCTGACGCTCGCCGCGACGACCGCGCCCGGCGACCTGTTGCGAGGGTTGCAGACGTTGCGGGTGCCAGCGCCGTTGATCATGATCGCGACGCTGATGCTGCGCTACGGCGAAGTCGTGGTGGGGGAAGCGAAACGGATGCGGGTCGCCCGCATCTCGCGCGGCGACGACCCGCGGTTCCTGTGGCAGGCCGGGGCGCTCACCCGATCGGTCGGCACGTTGTTCATCCGGTCCTACGAACGCGGAGAGAGGGTGCACCTCGCCATGGTGTCGCGCGGCTGGACCGGCAGGCCTTCCGGCACGATGACGATCGTGCCCAAGACGCCCGCCGCACCCGCCCTGGAGGTCTCGAAGCTCGCCTTCGCCTACCCGGACGGCCACCAGGCGTTGTTCGGCGTGGACCTGCGGGTGGAGCGGGGCGAACGGGTCGCGGTGCTCGGCCCGAACGGTGCCGGCAAGACCACCTTCGCGTTGCACCTCAACGGAGTGCTGTCCGGTGGCTCCGGGTCCATCTCGGTCGCCGGGCTGGACGTGGACCGCGGGAACCTGCGCGAGATCCGCCGCCGGGTGGGCCTGGTCTTCCAGGACCCCGACGACCAGCTGTTCTGCCCGACGGTCGCCGAGGACGTGGCGTTCGGGCCGCGCAACTTCGGTCTGTCCGATGTGGACGACCGGGTCGCGAGGGCGTTGCGGTCGGTCGGCATGGAGTCGGTCGCGGACCGCTCGCCGTTGCACCTCTCCGGCGGTCAACGGCGCCGCGTCGCGCTCGCGTCCGTGCTGGCCTGCTCGCCGGAGATCCTGGTGCTCGACGAACCGTCCGCGAACCTCGAACCGGTGGCCCGCCGCGAGCTCGCCGAGCTGCTGCTCTCGTTGGCGCCCACCATGCTCATGGTCACGCACGACCTGCCGTTCGCCCTCCAGATCTGCCCGCGCAGCGTGCTGATCGACGACGGCGTGGTCGTGGCGGACGGCCCGACCCGCGAGATCCTCGCCGACGCCGACCTGCTGGCGCGGCACCGGCTCGAACTGCCCTACGGCTTCCGGCTCGACTGAAGCCCGGTCAGCACGATCTCCAGCAGCACGGCGGGATTCGCGCCCTCGTGCATGCTCTGGAGCATCCCCTTCATGAGCGCGACCAGGTCCCGGGTCGTGATGTCCGCGCGCACGGCCCCGGCGGCCTGGGCCCGTTCCAGCAGACCGCCGAGCGTGGCGTGCAGGGAGTCGCGCAGCTCTGACGGGACCGCGATCGCGTCGGACATGTCGCGCTTGGCGGCCGCTTCACCGGCCATCTTCGTGAGGAACGCCGTGAGGTCCGCGCCGGCGTCGTCCGAGGGCGCCGCCGAGGAGATCATGGCCTGGACGCGGGACTCCGTGACGGCCTGGAACAGCGCCTGCTTCGTCGGGAAGTGCCGGTAGACGGTGCCGGGCCCGACGCCCGCCCGCGCGGCGATCTCGTCCAGCGGCACGTCGAAGCCCTGCTCCGCGAACAGCTCCCGGGCGGCGAGCAGCACCTTCTCGCGGTTGCGCGCGGCGTCGGCCCTCATCGTTGCCAACCGGGGCGTGCGTTCCGTATCGTCTTAAGCGGGGTCACCGTTCCGATTCTACGAGGGGTCGATCATGACGCGCACACCAGCACAGATCGTCGAACACGTCCGGCGCCAGGTGGCGGGGGAGCAGATGCACGACTCGTTCGCCGACCTCTTCACCGAGGACGGCGTGATGGCCTACCGCTTCCCGGCGCCGTTCCAGGAGCCGGAGATCCAGGGGCGGGAGGCGATCCGCGCCTACTTCGACCGGATGCGCGGCGCGCGGGTCCGGGAGAAGATCGAGATCCAGGACGTCGAGGCGATCACCCGGCTCACCGACGACCCGGACGTCGTCGTCGCCGAGATCACGCATCGCGGCTGGTCGAAGGTGAAGCAGGACTACTACTCGTTCACCGCGGTCGCGATCATCCACTTGCGGGACGGCGAGATCGCCCGGTACGACGACTACATGAACCCGCTGCTGCTGACCGAGCTCCTCGGCGCATGACGTTCGACCTGTCCGCCTGGTGCGCCGCCGAGCTGGGGAGCGGGCCGGTCGAGGTGTTCTACGACCGCGTCTCGATCTCCTCGGTCTTCGGGGTGCGGCTGGCGGACGGGCGTTCGGCGTACGTGAAGGCCCGCGCGGACGACGGCCGGGCGGCCTCGTGCCTGGCCGCGCAGAAGTCGTTGGCGGAGCGGGGTTTCCCCTGCCCACGGCCGCTGACGCCGGTGGTGCGGGCGGACGGGCTCGCGGTGCACGCCGAGGAACCGGTGCCCGGCGGGGAGATGCTGCGGGGCGACACCCCTGACGTCGCCCGGCGCTACGCCGCTGTGTTCGCCTGGTCGATGGCGTTGCTGGCGGACGTCTCCGTGCCGCCGGTGCCCGCTCCCCGCTGGGCCCGGTGGGACCACACCGATCCAGGGTTGTGGCCCGCCATCGACTTCCTCGACGTACGGGACCAGAGCGTCGTGCCGCCGTTCGTCGTCGAGGCCGCCACTCGGCTGCGCAAGCGGTTGCTGGCCACCGATCTGCCGTGCGTCCTCGGGCACGCCGACTTCGAGGCGCAGAACCTCCGCTGGCACGGCGGCGAGGTGCTGGCCGTGCACGACTGGGACAGCCTGGCGTGGCAACCGGAGGCCGCCCTGGTGGGCGCGGCCTCCGGAGCGTTCGCCAACGTGCCGCCACCGGGCCTGGTGCCGGTGGAGAGCTCGGCGGCGTTCATCGAGACGTACCAACGGGTGCGCGGGCGGGCGTTCTCCGCCGAGGAGATGGAGATCGCGTGGGCCGCGAGCATGTGGACCGCCGTGCACAACGCACGGTGGGAAGTGCTGCACGGCGACCCGACCCCGTCAGGTGACGCCGTGCACGAGCAAGGTCCCGAACGGCTGCGGCTCGCTAACGCCTAGGTGTATTTGGCCATCAGGTTGGTTGCAATCGGGTGATGGGTGGGTGGCCTCCGAGTGCGCTGTGGCGGCGTTGAGTGTTGTAGTGCTCGAT